>NZ_SZVK01000042.1:0-37616 GCF_005280595.1 Escherichia sp. MR
CTGATAGAAACAGAAGCCACTGGAGCACCTCAAAAACACCATCATACACTAAATCAGTAAGTTGGCAGCATCACCCCGTATGCGACCCACAGGAGAAATCATGAAAATAATAACCTGCTTTAAGCTGGTGCCTGAAGAACAGGACATTGTTGTCACTCCCGAATACACCCTTAATTTCGACAATGCCGACGCAAAAATCAGCCAGTTCGATCTCAATGCCCTTGAAGCTGCAAGCCAGCTTGCAACAGATGACGATGAGATAGCCGCGCTGACCGTTGGCGGTTCGTTATTGCAGAACTCGAAGGTGCGCAAAGACGTGTTATCACGCGGGCCACACAGCCTGTATATGGTGCAGGATGCCCAACTTGAACACGCGCTGCCCGTCGATACCGCAAAGGCGCTGGCAACCGCAGCAGAAAAAATCGGCTTTGATTTACTGATCTTTGGCGAAGGTTCCGGCGATCTCTATGCCCAGCAGGTCGGTCTGCTGGTAGGGGAAATCTTGCAACTTCCGGTGATTAATGCAGAGAGTGCCATTGCGCGTCAGGGCGATACATTGGTGGTTGAACGCACACTCGAAGAGGAAGTTGAAGTTATTGAACTCTCGCTTCCCGCCGTACTTTGCGTCACGTCTGATATCAACGTTCCACGTATCCCCTCCATGAAAGCCATTCTCGGTGCAGGCAAAAAACCGGTGAACCAGTGGCAGGCGAGTGACATCGGCTGGAGCCAGACCACGCCACTTGCTGAACTGACCGGCATTCGCGTACCGCCGCAAACAGAACGTAAACACATCATTCTCGATAACGATTCGCCGGAAGCGATTGCCGAGCTGGCGGAACACCTGAAGAAAGCCCTGAACTAAAGCCAACGGAGAAGAAACGATGAGTCAATTAAACAGCGTCTGGGTCTTTAGCGATAACCCTGATCGTTATGCTGAACTGTTTGGCGGTGCGCAGCAATGGGGGCAACAGGTGTATGCCATTGTGCAAAATGCCGACCAGGCGCAGGCGGTTATGCCTTATGGCCCAAAATGTATTTATGTTCTTGAGCAAAACGATGCGCTGCAACGCACTGAAAATTACGCTGAAAGCATTGCTGCCCTGCTTAAAGATAAACACCCCGCTATGTTGCTGATGGCCGCGACGAAACGCGGTAAAGCTCTGGCAGCACGGTTAAGTGTGCAACTGAATGCGGCGCTGGTGAACGATGCCACGGCGGTGGATATTGTCGATGGTCACATTTGCGCCGAACACCGTATGTATGGCGGGCTAGCGTTCGCTCAGGAAAAGATCACCAGCCCGCTGGCGATAATTACCCTTGCGCCCGGTGTTCAGGAACCGTGCACGAGCAATGCTTCTCATCAATGCCCGATTGAAACGGTGCCTTACGTTGCCCCGCGTCATGAAATTCTCTGTCGCGAACGCCGTGCGAAAGCGGCAAGCAGTGTGGATCTGAGTAAAGCAAAACGCGTGGTCGGCGTCGGTCGCGGTCTGGCGGCGCAGGATGACCTGAAAATGGTTCACGAACTGGCGGCGGCGCTGAATGCTGAAGTCGGCTGCTCACGCCCGATTGCCGAAGGCGAGAACTGGATGGAACGTGAACGTTATATCGGCGTCTCCGGCGTGTTGCTGAAATCCGATCTCTACCTGACGCTGGGGATTTCCGGGCAGATCCAGCATATGGTCGGCGGCAACGGCGCAAAAGTGATTGTCGCCATCAATAAAGATAAAAACGCGCCAATCTTTAACTATGCCGACTACGGTCTGGTGGGCGATATCTACAAAGTCGTCCCCGCCCTGATTAGCCAGTTGAGCCGCTAATTCCCCTTTCAACCACATCTCCCGCTGTAAACGCAGCGGGAAGGGAGCATAACGCATGTCGGATGACAAATTTGATGCCATTGTGGTCGGTGCGGGCGTTGCCGCACTGGTGATGGCGCGAGCCGGGCTGGATGTCCTGGTAATAGAACGTGGCGATAGCGCCGGATGCAAAAATATGACTGGCGGGCGTCTTTATGCCCACACGCTTGAGGCTATTATTCCCGGCTTTGCTGCATCTGCACCGGTTGAACGCAAGGTCACACGCGAGAAAATCTCTTTCTTAACCGAAGAAAGCGCCGTTACCCTCGATTTTCACCGTGAGCAACCGGATGCCCCGCAGCAAGCGTCTTATACCGTATTGCGCAACAGCCTCGATCCGTGGCTGATGGAACAAGCAGAACAGGCGGGTGCGCAGTTTATCCCGGGCGTTCGCGTCGATGCCCTGGTTCGTGAGGGAAACAAGGTCACTGGCGTCCAGGCCGGGGATGATATTCTCGAAGCCAATGTGGTGATTCTGGCCGATGGCGTTAACTCAATACTTGGTCGTTCGCTGGGCATGGTTCCCGCCTCCGATCCGCATCATTACGCTGTTGGTGTTAAAGAGGTCATTGGCCTCACGCCAGAACAAATCAACGATCGCTTTAACGCCACCGGCAATGAAGGTGCCGCCTGGCTGTTTGCCGGTTCCCCTTCTGACGGCCTTATGGGCGGTGGATTCCTCTATACCAACAACGATTCCGTATCGTTGGGTTTGGTCTGCGGATTGGGTGATATCGCCCATGCGCAAAAAAGCGTGCCGCAAATGCTGGAAGATTTTAAACAGCACCCCGCCATACGTCCGCTGATTAGCGGTGGCAAACTGCTTGAATATTCCGCGCATATGGTGCCGGAAGGTGGTCTGGCGATGGTGCCGCAACTGGTTAACGATGGTGTGATGATCGTCGGTGACGCCGCCGGTTTCTGCCTCAATCTTGGCTTTACGGTTCGCGGAATGGATTTAGCCATCGCGTCGGCACAGGCTGCTGCCACAACGGTGATTGCCGCCAAAGAACGCGCGGATTTCTCCACCAGCAGCCTGGCGCAATACAAACGTGAGCTGGAACAGAGTTGCGTCATGCGCGATATGCAGCATTTTCGTAAAATCCCGGCGCTGATGGAAAACCCGCGCCTGTTTAGCCAATACCCACGAATGGTCGCTGACATCATGAACGATATGTTCACCATCGACGGTAAACTTAACCAGCCGGTACGCAAGATGATCATGGGACATGCGAAGAAAATTGGGCTGGTCAACTTGCTTAAAGATGGCATTAAGGGAGCAACCGCACTATGAGCCAGAATTCTACGGTTAATGTTGACGTCAAATTAGGCGTCAATAAATTCCATGTTGATGAGGGACATCCGCACATCATTCTGGCGGCAAATCCCGATATCAATGAATTTCGTAAATTAATGAAAGCCTGCCCGGCCGGACTTTATAAGCAGGATGACGCAGGAAATATTCATTTTGATTCTGCCGGTTGTCTCGAATGCGGAACCTGTCGGGTGCTTTGCGGCAACACTATCCTCGAACAATGGCAATACCCTGCTGGCACTTTCGGTATTGATTTCCGCTACGGTTAATCACGCATCCCACAGGCCTGTACGTCGGGCCTGACGTTTTGTTTCGAGAGTCCAAAATGAAAGTAACATTAACGTTTAACGCGCAGCGTCGTGCTGTCTATCGGCAGCAAGGGTTATGGGGTGATGCTTCGCTGGCTGACTACTGGCAGCAAACTGTGCGAGCGATGCCTGACAAAATAGCTGTGGTCGATAATCATGGTGCATCGTACACCTATAGCGTGCTCGATCAGGCCGCGAGCTGTCTGGCAAGCTGGATGCTGGCGAACGGTATTGAAGCCGGCGATCGCGTCGCATTTCAACTGCCGGGCTGGTGTGAATTTACCGTTATCTATCTTGCCTGCCTGAAAACCGGTGCGGTATCCGTGCCGCTGTTACCTTCCTGGCGAGAAGCGGAACTGGTGTGGGTGCTCAATAAGTGCCAGGTCAAAATGTTTTTTGCCCCGACGTTGTTTAAACAAACGCGTCCGGTAGAGTTAATCCTGCCGCTGCAAAATCAGCTTCCACATCTGCAACAAATTGTCGGCGTGGACAAACTGGCTCCCGCCACATCGTCTCTCTCGTTACGCCAGATTATTACCGATAATACCCCGCTGACGACGTCGATATCGGTTCACGGCGATGAATTAGCGGCAGTGCTGTTTACCTCCGGAACTGAAGGTATGCCAAAGGGCGTGATGCTGACACATAATAATATTCTCGCCAGCGAGCGGGCATATTGTGCGCGGCTGAATCTGACATGGCAGGATGTTTTTATGATGCCTGCGCCGCTGGGTCATGCGACAGGTTTTCTGCATGGCGTAACGGCGCCGTTTTTGGTAGGCGCACGGAGCGTATTGTTAGATATTTTCACCCCTGAAGCCTGTCTCTCGCTACTTGAGCAACAACGTTGCACCTGTATGCTCGGCGCAACGCCGTTTGTCTATGACCTTTTGAATTTACTGGAGAAACAGCCCGCAGATCTTTCTGCGCTGCGTTTCTTCCTTTGCGGTGGCACCACGATCCCAAAAAAAGTGGCGCGTGAATGCCAACAGCGCGGCATTAAATTGTTAAGTGTTTATGGCTCCACAGAAAGCTCGCCGCACGCGGTGGTGAATCTCGACGATCCGTTGTCACGCTTTATGCATACCGATGGTTACGCTACCGCTGGCGTGGAAATCAAAGTCGTCGATGACGCACGCAAGACCTTACCGGCCGGTTGTGAAGGTGAAGAGGCCTCGCGTGGCCCCAATGTGTTTATGGGTTATTTTGATGAACCTGAATTAACCGCCCGCGCGCTGGATGAAGAAGGCTGGTATTACAGCGGTGATCTCTACCGCATGGATGAGGCTGGCTATATAAAAATAACCGGACGTAAGAAAGATATTATTGTCCGTGGCGGCGAGAATATTAGCAGCCGTGAAGTGGAAGATATATTGTTGCAGCATCCCAAAATTCATGATGCCTGCGTGGTTGCGATGCCCGATGAACGCTTAGGCGAACGCTCGTGTGCTTATATTGTATTAAAATCGCCACATCATTCATTATCTCTGGAAGATGTGGTAGCATTTTTTAGCCGTAAACGGGTCGCGAAATATAAATACCCTGAACATATCGTGATAACTGAAAAATTACCCCGCACTGCATCCGGTAAAATACAAAAATTTTTACTCAGGAAAGATATTATTCAGCGATTAAGCGAGGGTCATTGCGGAATTACTGAATAAGATTCGTATCCGCGAATAGCTAGCCCCGGCGACAATATGCCGCCGGGGCTATATTTTATTTCTTCAGTTCAGCCAGACTTAACCAGGTTTGCACTACAGTGTCTGGGTTCAGAGACAGGCTGTCGATTCCCTCTTCCATCAACCATGCTGCAAAGTCTTCGTGGTCAGATGGCCCCTGACCGCAAATCCCGACGTATTTGCCCTGTTTCTTCGCGGTACGGATTGCCATCGACAACAGTGCTTTCACGGCATCGTTGCGCTCATCGAACAGTTCAGACACCACGCCGGAGTCACGATCCAGGCCAAGCGTCAGCTGCGTCATGTCGTTTGAGCCGATAGAGAAGCCGTCGAAATATTCGAGGAACTGTTCTGCCAGCAAGGCGTTGGACGGAATTTCACACATCATGATGATCTTCAGACCGTTCTCACCACGTTTCAGTCCCTGACGCGCCAGTTCTTCAACCACCGCTTTCGCCTGGTCAACGGTACGCACGAACGGGATCATGATCTCAACGTTGGTTAACCCCATGTCGTTGCGCACACGTTTCACCGCTTCACACTCCAGCGCGAAGCAGTCGCGGAAGCTATCAGAAACGTAGCGACCGGCGCCACGGAAGCCCAGCATCGGGTTCTCTTCATGCGGCTCGTAACGTTCGCCACCGACCAGGTTAGCATATTCGTTGGATTTAAAATCAGAGAGACGGACAATAACGCGCTTCGGATAAAACGCTGCGCCCAGCGTCGCGATCCCTTCAGTCAGACGACCAACGTAAAATTCACGCGGAGAATCAAAGCCTTTCATCATCTCGCGGATTTCGTTTTGCAGCTGCGGTTCCTGGTCGTCAAACTCAAGCAGTGCACGCGGGTGAACGCCAATCATGCGGTTGATGATAAATTCCAGGCGCGCCAGACCTACGCCTTCATTTGGCAAGCAGGCGAAGTCAAACGCACGATCCGGGTTACCGACGTTCATCATCACTTTCAGCGGCAGATCCGGCATGGTTTCCACGCTGGAGCTTTTCACGCTAAATTCCAGCAACTCGGCATAAACGTAACCGGTATCGCCTTCAGCACAAGAAACAGTGACATTCTCACCGTCTTTCATCCGTTCGGTCGCATCGCCGCAGCCAACCACCGCCGGAATACCCAGTTCGCGTGCGATGATCGCCGCGTGACAGGTACGACCGCCACGGTTGGTGACGATGGCTGATGCTTTCTTCATGATCGGTTCCCAGTCCGGGTCGGTCATGTCAGTGACCAGCACGTCACCTGGTTCGATGCGGTTCATTTCGCTGATGTCATGAATGACTTTCACCGGCCCCGCGCCAATGCGATGACCGATAGCACGGCCTTCGGCGATAATCTTGCCCTGTGAATGCAGCGTATAACGTTCCATGACCTGGCCGCGTGAACGCACGGTTTCCGGACGCGCCTGCACAATAAACAGTTTGCCGGTGTGGCCGTCTTTCGCCCACTCAATATCCATCGGGCGACCGTAGTGTTTCTCAATTTGTACGGCCTGTTTTGCCAGCTCCTGCACTTCTTCATTGGTCAGCGAGAAGATGTCACGTTGTTCCTGCGGTACGTCTTCAATTTTAACTTGTTTACCGTGTTCCTGGGTCGGCGCGTAGACCATGCGGATTTTTTTCGACCCCATGGTACGGCGCACGATAGCCGGGCGATTCGCCGCCAGCGTCGGTTTATGCACGTAAAATTCATCCGGGTTAACCGCGCCCTGCACAACCATCTCGCCGAGCCCCCATGCGGAAGTGATAAACACCACCTGGTCGAAACCGGATTCGGTATCAATGGAGAACATCACGCCAGAGGACGCGAGGTCGGAACGCACCATCCGCTGAACACCGGCGGAGAGCGCGACGCCACGGTGATCGTACCCCTGGTGAACGCGATAAGAGATGGCGCGATCGTTAAACAGGGAAGCAAAGACATGCTTCACTGCCACCAGTACGGCGTCAAAACCCTGAACGTTGAGGAAGGTTTCCTGCTGACCGGCGAAGGAGGCGTCCGGCATGTCTTCTGCGGTGGCGGAGGAGCGCACCGCAAAAGAGGCGTTTTCGTCATCGGCGGAAAGCTGTGCATAGGCTTCGCGGATGGCGTTTTCCAGCTCAGGCTGGAAGGGAGTGTCGATAATCCACTGGCGGATTTGCGCACCTGCTTTCGCAAGCTGGGTAACATCGTCAATATCCGTTTTATCCAGCAGTTCATAAATGCGCTGGTTTACGCCGCTTTGATCCAGAAACTGGTTAAACGCATCGGCGGTTGTGGCGAAACCATTCGGAACGGAAACGCCCATTCCGGAAAGGTTAGTAATCATTTCACCCAGGGAGGCATTTTTGCCCCCAACCCTGTCTACATCATTCATGCCGAGTTGGTTATACCAAAGCACCAGCGGTGACGAGCCATTGTTGGACATCGAACAATCCTTTTGTGATAAATGAACGGTTTGAGAAACACATTTCTGCGCATTTATCTTTGCATATTTAACCGGATGAAAAAAACGGTGAATCGTTCAAGCAAATATATTTTTTTACTTTTTAAGACTGATCCCAGCGTTGCGCAAATCTGTTATCTTCGATAATTCCCACATAAACCATCGGTATAAACGAAACCGAAAAATGAAATGCTGTTTTCATAAAAAATAAAATTGAAGGTTCATTTTATAAACCCGGCATAACGTTCTACGCTTCTGTGCATTTTTAATTTATGCTTTCATAGAATTATGTCTGCATCACAGGAAGAACAAAATGGATAATGCTGTTGATCGCCACGTTTTTTATATTTCTGATGGTACGGCAATAACTGCGGAGGTATTAGGACACGCAGTGATGTCGCAATTTCCTGTTACTATCAGCAGCATTACGCTGCCGTTTGTCGAAAATGAGAGCCGTGCACGGGCGGTGAAAGACCAAATAGACGCGATTTATCAGCAGACAGGTGTGCGCCCGCTGGTCTTCTACTCCATCGTGTTGCCGGAAATTCGCGCCATCATTTTGCAAAGTGAAGGCTTTTGCCAGGATATCGTTCAGGCGCTGGTTGCCCCGCTACAACAAGAGATGAAACTGGACCCAACGCCGATTGCTCACCGTACTCACGGCCTGAATCCCAATAATCTGAATAAATATGATGCACGTATTGCGGCGATTGATTACACCCTCGCCCACGATGACGGTATTTCGTTGCGCAATCTGGATCAGGCACAGGTGATCCTGCTCGGCGTTTCTCGCTGCGGTAAAACTCCCACCAGTCTGTATCTGGCGATGCAGTTTGGTATCCGCGCGGCAAACTACCCCTTTATTGCCGACGATATGGACAACCTGGTGCTACCCACGTCGCTCAAACCGCTACAGCATAAACTGTTCGGGCTGACCATCGACCCAGAGCGTCTGGCGGCTATTCGTGAAGAACGTCGGGAAAACAGCCGCTATGCCTCGCTTCGTCAGTGCCGGATGGAAGTCGCGGAAGTAGAAGCGTTGTACCGTAAAAATCAGATCCCGTGGATCAACAGTACCAATTATTCGGTAGAAGAGATTGCCACCAAGATCCTCGATATCATGGGTCTTAGTCGCCGAATGTACTAGGGAACTAGTATAAAGGTTCGTTTTTTTGTTATTATGCCGTCAATTGAGCGAAGTGTTGCCTGCCTCGCACTTGAAATCAGCAGGGATTGGTTTATCGTGATGCGCATCACTTCTTGGCATCCCTGCCGTTGAAGCAACAAATTTCTGAGACTTGTAATGAACAGAACTGACGAACTCCGTACTGCGCGTATCGAGAGTCTGGTAACGCCCGCCGAACTCGCGCTACGGTATCCCGTAACGCCTGGCGTCGCCAGCCATGTCACCGATTCCCGCCGTAGAATTGAAAAAATACTGAATGGTGAAGACAAGCGACTGTTGGTCATTATTGGCCCCTGCTCGATCCACGATCTTACCGCTGCAATGGAGTACGCCACCCGTCTGCAGGCACTGCGCAACCAGTACCAGTCACGGCTGGAAATCGTAATGCGCACCTATTTTGAAAAACCACGAACCGTTGTCGGCTGGAAAGGATTAATTTCCGACCCGGATTTAAACGGCAGCTATCGCGTAAATCACGGCCTCGAACTGGCGCGTAAGTTACTGTTACAGGTAAATGAGCTGGGCGTCCCCACCGCGACCGAATTTCTCGATATGGTGACCGGTCAGTTTATTGCCGACTTAATTAGCTGGGGCGCGATTGGCGCACGCACTACAGAAAGCCAGATCCACCGCGAAATGGCGTCCGCGCTCTCATGCCCTGTAGGCTTTAAAAATGGTACTGATGGCAACACGCGTATTGCCGTGGACGCGATTCGCGCGGCGCGCGCCAGCCATATGTTCCTCTCGCCAGACAAGAACGGCCAGATGACCATCTACCAGACCAGTGGCAACCCGTATGGGCACATTATTATGCGTGGTGGCAAAAAACCAAATTATCATGCCGATGATATCGCCGCCGCCTGCGATACATTGCACGAGTTTGATTTGCCAGAACATCTGGTGGTGGATTTCAGCCACGGCAACTGTCAGAAGCAGCACCGCCGTCAGTTAGAAGTTTGTGAGGATATTTGCCAGCAAATCCGCAATGGCTCTACGGCGATTGCCGGAATTATGGCGGAAAGTTTCCTGCGTGAAGGTACACAAAAAATTGTTAGCAGTCAGCCACTCACCTACGGTCAGTCAATTACCGATCCATGTTTAGGCTGGGAAGATACTGAACACCTGGTCGAAAAACTCGCCTCTGCGGTAGATACCCGCTTCTGAATGCGTGCCCATTCCGTCGGGAATGGGCATTTCTACTCAATATCTTGTCTTATCAATGAATTATTACTTGCCCTGGCGCAAGATTGTATTGATAATAAGAATCATTGTTATATCAATTATTATTAGTTTTTATGAGCTATACGGACAGCAGCAGACTCACGCCTAAAACGGATGCAAATCAGAAGATCTCTTCCCCACAGCCTGTTCGACGGATTGCCAGCCAGACACTGTTAGGTCCGGATGGCAAACTGATCATTGATCATGACGGACAAGAATATCTGCTCCGTAAAACACAGGCTGGCAAGCTGCTGCTGACAAAGTAGCGTTTAACTCGAACAGCTGACTTCCAGTCGTTTGCCCCAGTCCGGTGGGCGGCTGACATAATCATCATCTCTGTCGCTGAAAGGATTTCGCAACGCCTCATGCAGGCGGTGTAATTCCGTCATATCGCCCTGTTCCGCCGCCTCAATGGCTCGTTGTGCCAGCCAGTTGCGCAACACCAGCGCCGGATTGACGCTTTGCATCAGTTGCTGACGTTCGCTGTCGGTGACGTTATCTTGCTGCAAACGCGCCCGATAACGGGCAAACCAGTCATCAAATGCCGCACGATCAATAAACTCATCACGCAGTGGCGATGCCGGACTGCGCTGTTCAACCAGGCTAAGGATGCGGAATGTACGGGTATAGTCGCTGCGCTCACGCGCCATCAGACTGAATAATTCATTCAGCAGCGCGTTATCCTCTTTCTGCTCCGTCATAAAGCCCAGCTTCTGCCGCATACGTTGTCCGTAATGCGTCAACAAAACCTGTTGATAGCTGTCCAGCGCCGTATTGAGCGCATCCACAGAAATAAATGGCGACAATGTCTGTGCCAGACGCTGTAAATTCCACAACGCGACGGCAGGCTGATTATCAAAACTATAACGCCCCTGATGATCCGAGTGGTTACAGATAAAGCCAGGCTCGTAATCATCGAGGAAGCCGAACGGCCCGTAATCGAGGGTCAGGCCAAGAATCGACATGTTGTCAGTGTTCATAACACCATGAGCAAAACCGACTGTCTGCCAGTGAGCCATTAACGACGCGGTACGTGCGACAACATCGGTAAACCAGAGACGGTATTTATCCTCATCATCCTGAAGATGTGACCAGTAATGTCGGATGGCAAAGTCAGCCAACTGGCGAACCTTTTCCGGCTCGCGGCAATAGTAAAAGTGTTCGAAGTGACCAAATCGCAGATGGCTTTGTGCCACGCGCATTAACATCGCGCCTGATTCTACCGTTTCCCGATAAACTGGCGTATCGCTGGTAACAATGCTTAAAGCGCGCGTCGTAGGAATGCCCAGATAATGCATCGCCTCACTGGCGAGACTTTCACGAATCGTAGAGCGCAATACCGCCCGTCCATCGCCCATTCGCGAATAAGGCGTCAGCCCCGCTCCTTTCAGATGCCAGTCCATTGTTGTGCCATCGGCGAGTTGTTGCTCACCGAGAAGAATGCCACGCCCGTCACCCAACTGGCCCGCCCAGACGCCAAACTGATGACCGCTGTAGACCTGCGCCAGTGGCGACATGCCAGGTAGTAATGTTTCTCCCCCCCACACGCCGGCGCCACTTTCAAACAGCGACGAGGGAATACCCAGCGTGTTAGCCAGTTCTGCATTATGCCAGATCAGCCGGGCGTTATTTAAAGGCGTGGGGGAAAGTGCTGTATAGGTTGCTGGCAATTCATCGCGCCAGCGGGTAATAAAAGACAGGGTCATAGATCCTCCTGTCTGATAGTGTAGACGGTTACCCTCATCTTAAACACCAGCAAACAAAAGGGTTATCGCTGAACCAGCGTTGTTACCTGACTTACGGGAACTGCAGGCCATAAGCATCCTTGTAGGGCATGAAAACCATACGGTGTGATTCGCGCCAACATTCCTGGGGTATCGATACCTGCCGCAATGATATAGCTGCAACAAGGCGAAATTTGCGTATGAATAGCACGAATAAATGGTGCGAAGGATGTATTAGCTATTTGTTGCTGAACAAAGCCTTTATCCAACATAACTCGAGTGAAAAGACCATCAAATATTGCTTTCATGGTGCTGTTACCCGCACCTAAATCCCCCAACACCAATGGACAAATTTGAGATAAGCGCAAGAGATTACAATTATCTTTCCCCTCATTAAGTTGTGGATAATTTTCATTAATCCGCAATTCAATAAAAGGAAATTTTAATAGTTGGTCTGCGTAATTATTAGCACCTAATAATAATTTTGCTACTTGTGGCGTTAAATTAATCCATGCAAAAATTTTGTGTTGAATAAAAAAATGTTGGCATGATTTAAGTAATTCTAACTGCTCGGCAAATAGCTGCCAATGCTGTTCCTCAGAAAGCTGCGCCATAACCCGCGTCGTCGGGATGCGAACCATACCGTCTTCACTGGAGAAATGGGTTATTATTTCAACCCCAACAAGATTTTGCCGGCTATCTCTTATCGGCAGGAAATAGCAATCAGAATGATAAACATTATCCAGTAAAATCTTCATGGTAATCGCCCTTCTCCAGAAATATTTTTACAAATCCGGCTAAAAAGGATGAGGCCATAAAGTATAAAAAAAACAGAAGGGATAACTTTCATTTGTTCCTTGTTAACCACTTTTTCATGGGTCCTTTTTTAGATTATTCTAATTATAAACGAATATTCCATTTACGGAATTTTTGTCTGAAAAATACTACGGTATTCAGAAGTAAAAGGACGGTGATGTATCATCACCGTCCTTTTCGACATACTAGATTCGTCTCGCTTGCCAGAAATTTTTCTGCCAGTAGACATTATCAAGGGAAGAGCGCATCACCCCTTTACTGGTAGAGGCGTGAATAAATTGGTTGTTGGTATCATAAATACCCACATGTAAACCATTTTGCCCAGAGCCGGTTTTGAAGAAAACCAGATCGCCTGGCAGCAACTCGTCTTTATCAATTTGAGTACCGATAGAGGCCTGTTGCTTTGTTTCACGCGGCAACTGCAAATCGAAACGATCGCGCATCGTTACGACCACAAAGCCTGAGCAGTCAACCCCGCGACGACTCATACCACCATAACGATAAGGTGTACCATGCCAGCTTTGTAGTTGATCGTTCAAACCAGCAATCACGGTAATAGAGTCAGAAAGTCTGGCGTTTGGTGGCGGCGCTTTATGGTGGCTACACCCGACCAGAAACAGTGCTGTGATTAAAATAAGGCAGAAACGCATTCCGTACGAATCCTCTGTTTTTTATTCTTGCATTAATTTAGCGTCGAAATTACCCGATTTTCAAGATGCTATTGTTATCAGGCTGTCGAAATCAGCATTCTGTGACCTTCAATGTCCAGACGGCGGAAATTCATCCCATAGGCCTGCGCCAGGTTCGGCGGTGTCAGAACGTCCTCCCTGCGTCCACTGGCCAATAATTTTCCACCTTTTAGCAGCCATGCCCGATGCGCGTGACGCAATGTGTGATTGAGATCGTGACTGCTCATCACAATCGCTAGCCCTTGCTGGCACAGCGCGCTCAGAATTTTGTCTAACGCACTTTGTTGCGCAACGTCAAGGCTGTTCATCGGCTCATCAAGAAGCAGTAATTGGCCTGCGGGATTGGCTTGTGGTGTGATTTGCAGCACTACCGCAGCAAGACGTACACGTTGCCATTCACCGCCGGAAAGTTGATTAGTGCTGCGTCCGAGTTTGTCATCAAGAGCCAGCGCCCCGGCGACATCGTTTAACAGGTCGCTACGCGTTTTATCATGCTGATGCAGGGTCAGGTAATGCCAGACCGGCATAGCAAATGGCGGTGTTTGTTGCTGTGAAAGATAGGCGCGATGCAGCGCGAGTTTTGTTGCGGACCATACTTCCAGTGGTTGCCCCGCGAACTGAATGCTTCCCTTACCGCCGGTCATTCCGGCCATTCGCGCCAGCAAGGTACTCTTACCCGCGCCGTTCGGCCCCACCAGATGCAGGATCTCCCCTGCCCGAACCTCACCCGAAAGCGGCCCCAGGCGGGTTGATTCCGCTACATCCTGCAACTGCATCACAATAGACATTATTTTGCCAACGCCAGTTTAATACTTTCCATCACAATGGGATCTTCCGGCGTCATATCCGGGGAAAAACGCTGGATGACTTTGCCATCTCTGCCTACCAGGAATTTCTCAAAATTCCACAAAATATCATCAGGGTACAGCGGTGCACGACCTTTGCTGACCATGCGCGCATAGAATCCGCTTTCTTCCGGCGCGACTGCGGTCGGCGCTGCGGCAATCAGTTTTTGATACAGCGGATGGCGACCTTCGCCATTGACCTCAATCTTACTGAACATCGGGAACGTCACCCCCCAGGTGGTGGTGCAGTAAGTTTTAATCTCTTCATCGCTGCCCGGTTCTTGCTCCAGAAACTGGTTACACGGGAATCCCAGCACGACAAAACCACGATCGGCCCAGGCTTTCTGAATATTCTCCAGCTGCTCATATTGCGGCGTTAAGCCACACTTTGAGGCGACATTGACAATCAACAGTACATTACCGGCATATTTCTCCAGCGTGGTCACTTCACCGTCGATATCCTTCACTACAGTGGTCAGAATGGAATCTTGCATCGTGTCTCCTGGATGTGGTCAGTAAAAATCTTAGCTTTTAATCATAGACCGTCTTTTTGCGGCTAACGTCCTGCTTTTAACAATAGCCAGATAAACACCGGTGCGCCCAACGTAGCGGTGACTACACCAATTGGCAGCTCGGCGGAAATCAGTGCCAGACGAGCGACAATATCGGCGAGTAGCAATGCCGTAGCGCCTGCCAGAGCACAGCCAGGAAGTAAAACACGGTGATCGGTTAACCCACACAGCCGCAGAATATGTGGGATCACCAGACCAATAAATCCAATAGCACCAGCAAGCGCCACACTGACGCCGACCATCCAGCCGGTCGCTGCTACCAGCACATTGCGCCAGAACCAAAGAGGCAACCCCAGCTGTCGCGCCGAGACCTCGCCAAGAGCTAACATATTCATCGGTCTGGACTGACAGCAAATCCACAACAATACCGGGATCAACGCCACCATCAGCCAGCTTTGCCGCCAGTCAACACCGCCAAAGCCGCCCATCATCCAGTACATTAACTGGCGCAAATCAACCGATGTGGAAAAGTAAATGGCCCACGTCATTAATGCGCTACAGATAATCCCTAATGCAACTCCCGCCAGCAATAATCGGCTGGTCGAAAGATGACGGCGGGCAAAACGCAGGAGAATTAAAGTGATAATGAGTGCACCAGCAATGGCACAAAGCCCCAGCGCCCACTCAGGTAATTGCCCTTGCCCCAGCAATACAGCGGCGATAAGCCCTACACCTGCACCATTAGAGACGCCGAGTAACCCTGGTTCTGCAAGCGGGTTTTCAAATAGCGCCTGCATTACTGCGCCGGATAACGCCAGCGCAGCACCAACCAGCAATACAGCCAGCGTGCGTGGAAGACGTATTTGCCAGACAAAAAGCTCGCCTCGTGGAGTAAACCAGTCAGTTGGCGAGATCCATTGTTCACCAGCACAAAGGCTTAAAAGAAGCGCCAGCAGCATTAATATTGACAGGCTAAATAACCAGCGTACATTTTGTCGCTGTTGTTGGCGGGCAAGTGTCAGCATGGTATCCGTTCTGCTGAAGAGTCATTTCGTTGATTTTACGGTGACTCGCCAGTAGTGAAAAGAAAAAAGGCCGCAGAGCGGCCTTTTTAGTTAGATCAGATTACTCGTCTTTGGGCGAAGCGTTTTCGACACGGCTTTTTAACTTCTGTCCGGGTCTGAAGGTCACCACGCGCCGTGCTGTAATGGGAATATCTTCGCCCGTTTTCGGGTTACGTCCCGGGCGTTGATTCTTATCACGCAGATCGAAGTTACCAAAACCAGAGAGTTTCACCTGTTCGCCGTTCTCCAGAGCGCGACGGATCTCTTCGAAAAACAGTTCAACCAGTTCTTTGGCATCCCGCTTGCTAAGCCCAAGCTTATCAAACAGATATTCTGACATTTCAGCTTTTGTAAGCGCCATAGGTTCAATCCCTCAATGATGCCTGGAATCGCTCTTTTAATGCCTCTACACATTTGGCGACGGTAGCGGCAATCTCCTCTTCTTCAAGTGTACGGCTGGTATCTTGCAGGATCAGGCTAATGGCGAGGCTCTTATACCCCTCCGCAACACCCTTACCACGGTACACGTCAAATAAGTTTACGCCAACTACCTGATTTACGCCAACTTTCTTACATTCGGATAAAATATCCGCAGCAGGAACGTTTTCTGCGACCACAACGGCGATGTCACGACGGTTCGCCGGGAAGCGAGAAATCTCGCGCGCCTGAGGCACCACGCGGTCTGCGAGCTTGTTCCACTCCAGTTCGAACACCAGAGTGCGACCGTTAAGATCCAGTTTACGTTCCAGTTCAGGATGAACAACCCCAACAAAACCAATACGTTCACCTTTCAGATAAATCGCTGCGGATTGTCCCGGATGCAGTGCCGGATTCGCTTCTGCACGGAACTCAACGTCAGCCAGTTTACCGGTCAGGTCGAGTACGGATTCAAGATCGCCTTTCAAATCATAGAAATCAACGGTCTCTTTTGCCAGGTTCCAGTGCTCTTCGTAACGGTTACCGCAAATCACACCAGCTAACATCAGATCCTGACGAATGCCCAACGGTGCCTGAGTATCTGGTACGAAACGCAGACCGCTTTCAAAAATGCGCACGCGGTTTTGCTGACGGTTCTGGTTGTACACCACGGTTGCCAGCAGGCCAGTCCACAGAGAAAGACGCATTGCCGACATTTCAACGGAAATCGGGCTAGGCAGCAGCAAGGCTTCAACGCCTGGATGGATCATCTGCTGGACTTTCGGATCAACGAAGCTATAGGTGATCACTTCCTGATAGCCTTTGTCGTTGAGCAGCGTTTTCACGCGCTTGAGTGACAAGTCAGCTTCACGGTGAGTGCCCATAATCAGGCTTGCCTGTACCGGCTCATCCGGGATGTTGTTGTAGCCGTAAACACGCGCCACTTCTTCGACCAGATCTTCTTCAATCTCCATGTCGAAACGCCAGCTCGGCGCAACTGCCTGCCACTCGTCCTTGCCTTCGGTCACTTCACAACCGAGACGACGCAGGATGTCAGCCACCTGTTCATCAGCAATATGATGACCAATCAGGCGATCCAGTTTGCTGCGACGCAAAGTGATGGTCGCGCGCTTCGGCAACGTTGCTTCGTTGGTAATATCGATTACCGGACCAGCTTCACCGCCACAGATGTCAATCAGCAGACGGGTCGCACGTTCCATCGCTTTGTGCTGCAGTGCCGGATCAACACCACGCTCGTAACGATGAGACGCATCGGTATGCAGACCATGACGACGAGCACGACCGGTGATAGACAGCGGGCTGAAGAAAGCACATTCCAGCAGGACGTTTTGCGTTTCTTCATTTACGCCAGAGTGTTCGCCACCGAAGATGCCGCCCATCGCCAGCGCCTTGTTGTGATCGGCAATGACCAGGGTGTCTGCATTCAGCTTCGCTTCAGTACCGTCAAGCAACACCAGCGTTTCACCCTCTTTCGCCATCCGCACCACAATGCCGCCTTCAATACGATCTTTATCGAAAGCGTGCATCGGTTGACCCAGTTCGAGCAGCACATAGTTGGTCACGTCAACTACCGCATCAATGGAACGAATACCGCAGCGACGCAGTTTTTCTTTCATCCACAGCGGGGTTGGCGCTTTAACGTTAATACCTTTTACAACGCGGCCAAGATAACGCGGGCAGGCTTCCGGCGCTTCTACTGCAATCGGCAGCGTGTCGTCGATGGTCGCACCAACCGGAACGATTTCCGGTTCAATCAGCGGTAGTTGATTCAGCACAGCTACGTCACGCGCAACACCAATGATGCCTAAGCAGTCGGCACGGTTTGGCGTAACGCTGATTTCGATGGTGTTATCATCAAGTTTCAGGTATTCGCGGATGTCGGTGCCAATTGGCGCATCCGCTGGCAGTTCGATAATGCCGTTGTGATCGTCAGAAATACCCAGCTCAGAGAAGGAGCACAGCATCCCTTCAGACGGTTCGCCACGCAGTTTCGCCGCTTTAATTTTGAAATCGCCCGGCAGTACAGCACCAATGGTCGCTACCGCCACACGCAGGCCCTGGCGGCAGTTTGGCGCACCGCAGACGATATCAAGCAGACGATCGCCGCCGACATTAACTTTGGTCACACGCAGTTTGTCCGCATTCGGATGCTGGGCACACTCAACCACTTCACCAACAACCACGCCGTGGAAGCTACCGGCAACCGGTTCTACACCGTCAACTTCCAGACCCGCCATGGTGATTTGATTCGCCAGCGCGTCGCTATCAATCGCCGGGTTCACCCATTCGCGTAACCACAGTTCACTGAATTTCATAATCTATTCCTGCCTTATTTAAACTGTTTGAGGAAACGCAGATCGTTTTCGAAGAATGAACGCAGGTCGGTGACGCCATAACGCAACATGGTCAGACGCTCCATCCCCATCCCGAAGGCGAAACCAGAGTAAACTTCCGGGTCGATACCAACGTTACGCAGCACGTTCGGATGCACCATCCCACAACCCAGCACTTCCAGCCATTTGCCGTTTTTACCCATGACGTCAACTTCTGCAGACGGTTCGGTGAACGGGAAATAAGAAGGACGGAAACGAATCTGCAAATCTTCTTCAAAGAAGTTACGCAGGAAATCGTGCAGCGTGCCTTTCAGGTTGGTGAAGCTGATATTGGTATCAACAATCAGGCCTTCCATCTGATGGAACATCGGCGTGTGGGTCTGGTCGTAGTCGTTACGATAAACACGTCCAGGCGCGATGATACGAATCGGCGGCTGCTGAGCTTTCATGGTACGGATCTGTACGCCAGACGTCTGGGTACGCAGCAGGCGGGTTGCATCAAACCAGAAAGTGTCGTGGTCAGCGCGCGCCGGGTGGTGACCAGGAATGTTCAGAGCATCGAAGTTATGATAATCATCTTCGATTTCCGGCCCGGTTGCCACGGTAAAGCCAAGCTCACCGAAGAAACTTTCGATACGGTCGATGGTCCGAGTCACCGGATGCAGACCGCCGTTTTCAATACGGCGACCAGGCAGGGAGACATCAATAGTTTCCGCCGCCAGGCGCGCATTCAGCGCCGCGCTTTCCAGTTCGGCTTTACGCGCATTCAACGCCTGCTGCACCTGCTCTTTCGCTTCGTTGATAACCGCACCGGCTGCCGGGCGTTCTTCTGGCGGCAGTTCACGCAGGGTCGTCATCTGAAGGGTTAAGTGCCCTTTTTTACCCAAATATTCGACGCGCACATTGTCTAACGCGGCAACATCTGACGCCTGGCTAATGGCCGCCTTCGCACTGGCAACCAGTTCTGCGAGATGTGACATGGTTTTCCTCATTGTGTCAGTGGTGACACTGGTTCGTTGGACTTAGAGCCTATCCCATCAGGCTATTTTACTTGCCATTTTGTCCTGGGCAGTGCTCGAAAGCCTCACGTACTGAAAAGTACGCTCCGGTTTCTCCGCAATGTCCGTGTCCAGAATGGCGGCGATAATTACGCCTGATGAGACAAGCTTTTTATTCTTCAAAACGCGCATACAAAAAAAGCCTCCACTGGGAGGCTTTCAGGCGCTGTTTTCCGTTTCTCTTCTCACGCGCTAGCCTCCTGGTGTCAGGTGCTAAAGTAAAAAAAGAAGCGGAAAATAGCAGCATTCATTGCTTGCGTTACCTTTTGGTACTCTTCAAAAGACCTTTATTGAAAAGGCATTGACGATAAAAGTCAATGTTCTGATGGTGTTGAAACGAAAAGAGGGAGACTAGCTCCCTCTTCCAACTGGCTTATGCCAGAGCTGCTTTCGCTTTTTCAACCAGAGCGGTGAACGCTACTTTGTCGAATACAGCGATATCAGCCAGGATCTTACGGTCGATTTCAACAGAGGCTTTTTTCAGGCCATTGATGAATTTGCTGTAAGAAATACCGTTCTGACGTGCTGCTGCGTTGATACGCGCAATCCACAGTTGACGGAACTGACGCTTACGTTGACGACGGTCACGGTAAGCATACTGACCAGCTTTGATAACAGCCTGGAAGGCAACGCGGTATACGCGAGAACGCGCACCGTAGTAACCTTTAGCTTGTTTCAAAATTTTCTTGTGACGTGCGCGTGCAATAACACCACGTTTTACGCGAGCCATATGTGCTCTCCTGTATCTATATTCTAATTAAAAAGTTAAAAACGTTAACGGCTTATGCGTACGGCAGGCACGCGATTACCAGACCCAGATCGCCTTTGGAAACCATGGCTTTCGGACGCAGGTGACGTTTACGTTTGGTCGCTTTTTTGGTCAGAATGTGACGCAGGTTAGCGTGCTTGTGCTTAAAACCACCTTTACCGGTTTTTTTGAAGCGCTTAGCAGCACCGCGTACGGTCTTAATTTTTGGCATTTTAATAACTTCCACTTCGCATTGTTGATAAACAGAAACAAAGGCGAATCACCCTGTGAGCCGAAGCTCACAGGAATGATTACTTGATGGCCTTACTGTTTCTTCTTAGGAGCGAGCACCATGATCATCTGGCGGCCTTCGATCTTCGTTGGGAAGGATTCGACCACTGCCAGTTCTTGCAAATCGTCTTTCACGCGATTAAGCACTTCCATACCGATTTGCTGGTGCGCCATCTCACGACCACGGAAACGCAGTGTGATTTTGGCTTTGTCACCCTCTTCCAGAAAGCGAATCAGGCTGCGGAGTTTTACCTGATAGTCGCCTTCATCTGTACCAGGACGGAATTTGATTTCCTTAACCTGGATAACTTTTTGCTTTTTCTTCTGTTCCTTAGAAGACTTGCTCTTTTCATAGAGGAATTTGCCGTAATCCATGATACGACAAACCGGCGGCTCGGCGTTAGGGCTGATCTCGACTAAGTCTACTCCGGCTTCTTCTGCTTTCTCCAGAGCTTCTCTCAGACTCACAATACCAAGCTGCTCGCCTTCCAGACCTGTTAAGCGAACTTCCTGGGCGCGAATTTCGCCATTGATACGGTTAGGGCGCGCCGTTTGAACTCGTTTTCCGCCTTTAATACCTTATTCCTCCAATTGTTTAAGACTGCGGCTGCGAATCTCTTGTTGCAGCTTCTCGATCACTTCATTTACGTCCATGCTTCCCAGGTCTTTACCACGGCGGGTGCGAACGGCAACTTTGCCAGATTCCACCTCTTTATCACCACAGACCAGCATATATGGGACGCGACGCAAAGTGTGCTCGCGGATTTTAAAGCCAATCTTCTCATTTCTCAAGTCTGCTTTAACACGAATGCCCGCATTTGATAGTTTTTGCGTCAATTCGTTAACGTATTCAGACTGAGAATCGGTAATGTTCATGATAACAACCTGCACTGGCGCAAGCCAGGTCGGGAAGAAACCAGCGAACTCTTCGGTCAGGATACCAATGAAACGTTCCATTGACCCCAGAATTGCGCGGTGAATCATTACCGGAACCTTACGCTCGTTGTCTTCGCCTACATAGGAGGCGCTCAGACGAGACGGCAAGGAGAAGTCCAGCTGTACTGTACCGCACTGCCATGCACGATCGAGGCAGTCATACAGGGTAAATTCAATTTTCGGACCGTAGAAAGCGCCTTCACCCAGTTGATATTCAAACGGGATGTTGTTTTCTTCCAGCGCAACCGCCAGATCCGCCTCAGCACGATCCCACATTTCGTCGCTGCCAATACGTTTTTCAGGACGAGTGGAAAGTTTGACCACGATTTTTTCGAAGCCAAAAGTGCTGTACATATCATAGACTAAACGGATACATCCGTTAACTTCATCGCGAATTTGTTCTTCAGTACAGAAGATATGCGCGTCATCCTGGGTAAAACCACGTACACGCATCAGGCCATGCAGAGAACCTGACGGCTCGTTACGATGGCAGCTACCGAACTCGGCCATACGCAGCGGCAGATCGCGATACGACTTCAGCCCCTGGTTGAAAATTTGTACGTGACCCGGGCAGTTCATCGGCTTAATGCAGTATTCACGGTTCTCTGAAGACGTGGTGAACATCGCATCTTTGTAGTTGTCCCAGTGACCGGTTTTTTCCCACAGGACGCGGTCCATCATGAACGGACCTTTTACTTCCTGATACTGGTACTCTTTCAGTTTAGAACGAACGAATACTTCCAGTTCGCGGAAGATTGTCCAGCCGTCGTTGTGCCAGAATACCATACCCGGTGCTTCTTCCTGCATATGATACAGGTCAAGCTGCTTACCGATTTTACGGTGATCGCGTTTAGCGGCTTCTTCCAGGCGCTGCAGGTAAGCGTTGAGGGCTTTTTTATCTGCCCACGCAGTACCGTAAATACGCTGCAACATTTTGTTGTTGCTGTCGCCGCGCCAGTAAGCGCCTGCCGTTTTCATCAGTTTGAAATGATGGCAGAAACGCATATTCGGTACGTGCGGACCACGGCACATATCGACATATTCTTCATGGAAATAGAGGCCTGGCTGGTCATCATGGGCAATATTTTCGTCCAGGATGGAGACTTTATAGCTCTCGCCGCGTTTAACAAACGTTTCACGCGCTTCGTGCCAGCTGACTTTCTTCTTAATGACGTCGTAGTTTTTCTCAGCAAGCTCATGCATCCGCTTCTCGAGTGCTTCGACATCTTCCTGGGTTAACGTGCGGTCAAGATCAACGTCGTAATAGAAACCGTTGTCAATAACCGGGCCGATTGCCATTTTGGTATGCGGCCAAAGTTGTTTAATCGCGTGCCCTAACAGGTGCGCGCAGGAGTGACGAATGATCTCCAGACCTTCTTCGTCTTTTGCGGTAATGATCGACAGTTGTGCGTCGTTTTCAATCAGATCGCAAGCATCAACCAGCTCACCATTTACGCGCCCTGCGATACAGGCTTTCGCCAGACCTGGACCAATGTCCAGCGCAACATCCATGGGACTGACAGCGTGGTCGTAATGGCGTTGGCTGCCATCAGGAAGAGTAATAACAGGCATGTTATATCCTTATTTGCAGTGGTGACCCATACGCAAGATCACATACAAAGATTCATATGAAATTTACCAAAAAGGTTTGGGCTGATTCCCGCTTCACTCTGCGAAATATGTCACAACATGCTGATTAGCGATGCCAGACCTACACCCACTTTCTGATAATACCGTCTGGCAGTTTACACGGTATTTGTTATCGGGCAAAGCGGCAATCATCATGATCGAAATGATATAAATCAATACAGGCAACGCCTGCCCATTTTGTTACACTCGGATATTGACCACTCGAAATACGCAGGAAAACACATGCCGACAAAACGTTTTGACAAAAAACACTGGAAGATGGTGGTGGTGCTACTGGCTATTTGTGGCGCTATGCTGTTACTGCGTTGGGCGGCAATGATTTGGGGTTGAATGGTAGAACGCTATTAGCTAACGAAAAAGCCAGACCGCTCGTCGCGGCCCGGCAGTAATTACATTTTATATCCCAGCGATAACGTTGTTCGGCGATCGGTATGTTCTGGAGCCGATTCAGGCGGTTCAGAGTTCCATGTAACGTTGTACGTCACCTTCAGACCGAAATGTTCATTAATAGCCACATTTAACGCGCTTTCCGAGTTCAGTGTCGTATCTTCTGCGCCAAAGACGGAAACACCCTGGGTAATTTTCGCGTTGTCGGTCAACTGCCACGCGTAAGCCCCTGAAGCATAACCCAGCGGCTGGGTTTTACTGGAATTGTCGGTATATTTGTCGTAACGCACGCTAGGACCGAATTCAAAGCGGAAGCTGTGTACCGGGCCATTCAAAAACTGGCGACCATAACCCGCAGTCAACACATCGCGTTCGCGATAACCGTTATAGCGGTCTGTCAGCCAGCTTGCCTGACCAAATAAATAGTCATAGTCAGTTAAATTAAAACGGCTACGCCCGCCCGCCGCATATTTTTCCGAAGAACGCTCATCGTTAGAAGAAGTATTACTGGCATTCCCCCACAGCGACCAGGCAGTAGAATGCCCATACCAGGTCATAGTGGTATCAGCCGTTAGTGAAGAACTTTTCGTGTTACCTGATTGTGCAAGGTAGCCTGCATTCAGATTACCTTCAAAAGGTTTTTTGGCGCTGGCAGGATCGTCCATGACAGTAAAAACGGAATCATCGGCAGCTGCATTCAGAGACGCAAACATACCCCCCGCCAACATAACGATGGCAGGAACTGTCTTTAAAAGCTTCATTTATTAAAAGTCCGTACAACAAAAAAAGAGACCATCGCGGTCCCGGAAACTTTCTTAAGGATCAAAGAGTAGCGTCCCTGGAAAGGTGACAAATTATAAAAAGGAGTGAAAAACTTAGCAACGACTTCTTATTTCATTTTTTGAATAAGCACATTATGAAAACAAATATTTATTTATATATCTTCATCTTATTAATTTCATATAAATATCCAATAAATCATATTGTTAATTTCTTCACTTTCCACTGATTCAGTGCCAGACTGAAATCAGCCTATAGGAGGAAATGATGGTACGTATCTATACGTTGACACTTGCGCCCTCTCTCGATAGCGCAACAATTACCCCGCAAATTTATCCCGAAGGAAAACTGCGTTGTACCGCACCGGTGTTCGAGCCCGGTGGCGGCGGTATTAACGTCGCCCGCGCCATTGCCCACCTTGGTGGGAGCGCCACGGCAATCTTCCCGGCTGGCGGAGCGACTGGCGAACATCTGGTTTCACTGCTGTCTGATGAAAATGTCCCGGTTGCGACTGTCGAAGCAAAAGACTGGACCCGCCAGAATCTGCACGTACATGTGGAGTCTACAGGTGAACAGTACCGATTTGTCATGCCTGGCGCGACATTAAGTGACGATGAATTTCGTCAACTTGAAGAGCAAGTTCTGGAAATTGAATCTGGAGCCATTCTGGTCATAAGCGGAAGCCTGCCCCCAGGTGTGAAGCTGGAAAAATTAACTCAGCTTATTTCAGCTGCGCAAAGACAAGGGATTCGCTGCATCGTCGACAGTTCTGGCGAGGCTTTAAGTGCAGCCCTGGCCATTGGCAACATTGAACTGGTTAAACCTAACCAGAAAGAGCTAAGCGCACTGGTTAACCGCGAACTCACCCAGCCTGATGATGTACGCAAAGCCGCGCAGGAAATCGTTAATAGCGGCAAGGCCAAACGGGTTGTCGTTTCCCTTGGCCCGCAGGGCGCGCTGGGGGTGGACAGCGAAAACTGCATTCAGGTTGTGCCACCACCGGTGAAAAGCCAGAGTACCGTCGGTGCAGGTGACAGCATGGTCGGCGCGATGACGCTGAAGCTGGCAGAAAATGCCTCTCTTGCAGAGATGGTTCGTTTTGGGGTCGCTGCGGGCAGCGCCGCCACGCTCAATCAAGGAACTCGTCTGTGCTCCCATGACGATACGCAAAAAATTTACGCTTACCTTTCCCACTTATAGAGATATTCCCCCAATCATTGGGGGAATCACCATAAACCTGTCGACAACGCGTTTCTCCGACTATGCTAAAAAATCACGTGATAACAAAGAGGTGAATTATGGCTGGTGGCGATCTTGTCCGTTATGTCATTACTGTCATGTTGCATGAAGACACATTAACTGAAATTAATGAGTTAAATAACTTTCTGACACGCGACGGTTTTTTACTGACCATGACGGATGATGACGGAAATATCCATGAGCTGGGAACGAACACCTTTGGGCTTATCAGTACTCAAAGTGAAGATGAAATAAGAGAGCTGGTTGCCGCACTCACCCAAAGCGCCACAGGCAAAGACCCAGAGATCATAATCACCACCAGGGAGGACTGGCATAGCAACAGAAAATAAATGGTTTTTGGGCAATAATCAGTCTGTGGTGTGCGTTAGCTCGTGTTTTTGCACCGCATTCCTGCGCTAACCTTATGATCTGGCAGACAACATGGGAGATACATCATGTGGCAGGCAATCAGTCGTCTTTTGAGCGAGCAGTTAGGTGAAGGCGAAATCGAACTGCGTAATGAACTGCCTGGCGGAGAAGTCCATGCCGCATGGCATTTACGCTACGCAGGACGTGACTTTTTCGTCAAATGTGATGAAAGGGAACTGCTTTCCGGTTTTACCGCCGAAGCCGACCAGCTGGAATTACTGTCGCGCAGTAAAACCGTCAGCGTGCCTAAAGTCTGGGCTGTTGGCGCTGACCGCGACTACAGTTTTTTGGTGATGGACTATCTCCCGCCCCGCCCGTTGGATGCACATAACGCATTTATTTTAGGACAGCAAATTGCGCACCTGCATCAATGGAGTGACCAGCCGCAATTTGGCCTCGATTTCGATAACGCACTTTCCACTACTCCACAACCCAATACCTGGCAACGTCGCTGGTCAACGTTCTTTGCTGAACAACGTATTGGCTGGCAACTGGAACTGGCAGCAGAAAAAGGGATCGCCTTCGGCAATATCGACTCCATCGTCGAGCATATTAAGCAACGCCTGAGCTCTCATCAGCCACAGCCATCACTGTTACACGGCGATTTATGGTCTGGAAACTGCGCTCTGGGCCCGGAGGGGCCGTATATATTCGACCCTGCTTGTTACTGGGGCGACAGAGAGTGCGATCTGGCGATGTTGCCACTGCATACCGAACAGCCGCCACAAATCTATGACGGCTATCAGTCCGTTTCACCGCTACCGGCAGATTTCCTCGAACGTCAACCAATTTACCAACTCTACACGTTGCTTAACCGTGCAAGGTTGTTTGGCGGGCAGCATTTGGTTATTGCCCAGCAGTCACTGGATAGATTGTTAGCAGCGTGATGTGGATTGATGATAATGGCCGCCCCATGCGGCCTTTTGCTTAAATAAATCCAAGCAAAGAAAAGAACACATACCCCGCAGCGATACAAATTACCGGCAGGATATAGAGTGAGAAAATCTGTAAGAAAATAGTATGGTGTGGCACAACAATGCGTGACTCAATCTGTTCACGCGTTAACCCCTCTTCCCCTTTAGCCTTCTCCAGAATGAGTTGATCCTCAACACCTTCGCGCAAAAAGCGCGCCTGGCGGCTCATACGGGCACCAGAGTCTTGCAGCGCAAGCCCCACAAATATCAGGATGAAAATCACCCAAAACATAACGTTCACGCCACCATTAAAATTGGGCGTCGGTGAGTTGTACCAGAACAGATTCAGAAAAGGCGTATTCGCCTGCATCATATCGATCATGACATGCGCAAAGTCGAGCATTACAGCATTGATACCTTCCTGGGATTCTTGCCGGACATTCATAAACTTCAGCAAGGAAATTAACGTGGAAACAAGTGTCGGTATAAAAATCACCCAACCCAAAATCCTTTTCAAAACAGCAATGCGTCCAGCTTGTTGATACGTCATGAGTTCTCCTTGATTAAGACGCGTCGTTTCAATTAGTTTACCTGTAGATATCTGTTTTCGCCCATTCTTTAAAGGCGATATGATAGGCACTTAATCATAAGCACTGCTTAATACCTTACACATAATGCTCTAAAGGAGAGGTTGTAATGTCAACCCCGCGTCAGATTCTTGCTGCAATTTTCGATATGGATGGATTACTTATCGACTCAGAACCTTTATGGGATCGAGCCGAACTGGATGTGATGGCAAGCCTGGGGGTAGATATCTCCCGTCGTAACGAGCTACCGGACACCTTAGGTTTACGCATCGATATGGTGGTCGATCTGTGGTATGCCCGGCAACCGTGGAATGGGCCGAGTCGTCAGGAGGTAGTTGAACGGGTTATTGCCCGTGCCATTTCACTGGTTGAAGAGACACGACCATTACTGCCTGGTGTGCGTGAGGCCGTTGCGCTATGCAAAGAACAAGGATTATTGGTAGGTCTGGCCTCCGCGTCACCGTTACATATGCTGGAGAAAGTACTGACCATGTTTGACTTACGTGATAGTTTCGATGCCCTCGCCTCCGCCGAAAAGCTGCCTTACAGCAAGCCGCATCCACAAGTGTATCTCGACTGTGCAGCAAAACTGGGCGTTGATCCTCTCGCCTGCGTGGCGCTGGAAGACTCTGTAAACGGCATGATCGCCTCTAAAGCGGCACGTATGCGTTCTATCGTCGTCCCCGCGCCCGAAGCGCAAAATGATCCCCGTTTTGTGTTGGCGAACGTAAAACTTTCCTCTCTCACCGAATTGACCGCGACCGACCTCCTCGGCTAATAAAATCGGGCAGTGCCATAACTGCCCCTGGCTTTTTATCTGAATTCTTATTCAACTGGCGGATTTATCATCATTTTGTGATAAAGAGTTACACCGTCACCACTTCCGCGCACTGTATAAAAATCCTATACTGTACGTATCGACAGTTTAGTGAGTTTTATCATGACGGCGGAAGGTCACCTTCTCTTTTCTATTGCTTGTGCGGTATTTGCCAAAAATGCCGAGCTGACGCCCGTGCTGGCACAGGGTGACTGGTGGCATATTGTCCCTTCCGCGATCTTAACGTGTCTGTTACCGGACATCGACCACCCAAAATCGTTTCTTGGGCAGCGATTAAGGTGGATATCAAAACCCATTGCCCGCGCATTTGGACACCGTGGATTTACCCACAGTTTGCTGGCTGTATTTGCCCTGCTGGCAACCTTTTATCTCAAGGTGCCGGAAAGCTGGTTTATTCCGGCTGATGCACTGCAAGGTATGGTGCTGGGTTATTTGAGTCATATTCTTGCCGATATGCTGACACCGGCTGGTGTTCCCCTGCTCTGGCCGTGTCGCTGGCGCTTTCGCCTGCCAATTCTGGTGCCACAAAAGGGCAATCAGCTGGAACGTTTTCTCTGCATGGCATTATTTGTCTGGTCGGTGTGGATGCCCCATTCCCTGCCTGAAAACAGCGCGGTTCGTTGGTCATCGCAAATGATCAATACCTTGCAGATCCAGTTTCATCGCCTTATTAAGCACCAGATTGAATACTAAAAAGGCAAAAATCACCTTTCTGGAATAAGCAATTCCATTTGAATATAAGAGCCAGCTCACAGTTCTGTTAATCTTGCGCCAACACTATGACTGTTACACAGTGATAGAAATAATAAGATCAGGAGAACGGGGATGAACTTTCCATTAATTGCGAACATCGTAGTGTTCGTTGTTCTGCTGTTTGTGCTGGCTCAGGCCCGCCACAAACAGTGGAGTCTGGCAAAAAAAGTGCTGGTGGGTCTGGTGATGGGCGTGGTCTTTGGCCTTGCTCTGCATACCATTTATGGTTCTGACAGCCAGGTACTTAAAGATTCTGTACAGTGGTTTAACATTGTCGGTAACGGCTATGTTCAGCTACTGCAAATGATCGTTATGCCGTTAGTATTCGCCTCTATTCTGAGTGCAGTTGCTCGCCTGCATAACGCATCTCAGTTAGGCAAAATCAGTTTTCTGACCATCGGTACGCTGCTGTTTACCACGCTGATTGCGGCGCTGGTTGGAGTGCTGGTGACTAACCTGTTTGGTCTGACTGCTGAAGGTCTGGTTCAGGGTGGCGCTGAGACTGCTCGCCTGAACGCTATTGAAAGCAACTATGTCGGTAAAGTCGCAGATTTAAGTGTTCCGCAACTTATTCTGTCTTTTATCCCGAAAAATCCGTTTGCCGATCTGACCGGTGCGAATCCGACATCAATTATCAGCGTGGTAATTTTTGCGGCATTCCTGGGTGTAGCTGCGCTGAAACTGCTGAAAGATGATGCGCCGAAAGGTGAACGCGTCTTAACAGCTATCGACACACTGCAAAGCTGGGTGATGAAACTGGTTCGCCTGGTCATGCAACTCACCCCTTACGGCGTGCTTGCGCTGATGACCAAAGTGGTTGCCGGTTCCAACCTGCAAGACATCATTAAGCTGGGTAGCTTCGTTGTCGCGTCCTACCTGGGTCTTATCATTATGTTTGCGGTGCATGGCATTCTGCTGGGTATTAATGGCGTCAGCCCGCTGAAATACTTCCGCAAAGTGTGGCCGGTGCTGACATTTGCTTTCACCAGCCGTTCCAGTGCTGCGTCTATTCCACTGAACGTTGAAGCACAAACGCGTCGTCTGGGTGTTCCTGAATCTATCGCCAGTTTTGCCGCCTCTTTCGGGGCGACCATTGGTCAAAACGGCTGTGCCGGGTTGTATCCGGCAATGCTGGCCGTAATGGTAGCGCCAACGGTGGGTATTAACCCGCTGGATCCGATGTGGATTGCAACTTTGGTCGGTATTGTTACCGTCAGTTCTGCCGGTGTTGCAGGTGTTGGTGGTGGTGCGACATTCGCCGCGTTGATTGTTCTGCCAGCAATGGGCTTGCCGGTAACGCTGGTGGCTTTGTTAATCTCCGTTGAACCGCTTATCGATATGGGTCGAACTGCATTGAACGTGAGCGGCTCAATGACCGCAGGTACGCTGACCAGCCAGTGGCTTAAGCAAACCGATAAGTCCATTCTGGACAGCGAAGACGACGCCGAACTGGCACACCGTTAATCCTGGTTTATAACGCAAAACGCCTGTCCTTCGACAGGCGTTTATTTATTCTTCGATCTCATTTTCCTGGCGCACCTGATTAGCCCAACGCTGAGCCGACTCCGGCACATTAAACGCAGGTGAGCGCAAGAATGATTCCCCAACCAGCACAAACGCAACATATTTGCCACGCAGCATCCAGACATCGCGAAACGAATCCATCTTAATCGCATGTTCTGGCGGCGCAGGTTCCGTGCGAGGAACATAGCTAATAATCGGGCGGTTTTGCTGACGTAGCGGTTTCTTCATTACTGGCTTCACTAAACGCATATTAAAAATCAGAAAAATTGTAGTTTAGCTGATTTACCCCCCGTCCGTCCTGCTTTGCGTATATTCCCGAATACCTTCTCTGGCACCGCTTCCAGAGCGAGATCACCCTGATGGTCTATAGTTAGAGGGTTTTTTGACCAAAACAGCGGCCCTTTCAGTAATGAATTAAGGAGACGAGTTCAATGTCGCAACATAACGAAAAGAACCCACATCAGCACCAGTCACCACTACACGACTCCAGCGAAGCGAAACCGGGAATGGACTCACTGGCACCTGAAGACGGATCTCATCGTCCAGCGGCTGAACCGACCCCGCCAGGCGCACAACCTACCGCCCCTGGGAGTCTGAAAGCTCCTGATACGCGTAACGAAAAACTAAACTCTCTGGAAGACGTACGCAAAGGCAGTGAAAATTATGCGCTGACCACTAATCAGGGCGTGCGCATCGCCGACGATCAAAACTCCCTGCGAGCCGGTAGCCGTGGTCCAACGCTGCTGGAAGATTTTATTCTGCGCGAGAAAATCACCCACTTCGACCATGAACGTATCCCGGAACGTATCGTTCACGCGCGTGGGTCAGCCGCTCACGGTTATTTCCAGCCATATAAAAACTTAAGCGATATAACCAAAGCCGACTTCCTGTCAGATCCGAACAAAATTACCCCGGTGTTCGTGCGTTTCTCTACCGTTCAGGGTGGCGCAGGTTCGGCAGATACGGTGCGTGATATCCGTGGTTTCGCCACCAAGTTCTATACCGAAGAAGGCATTTTTGATCTTGTGGGTAACAACACGCCTGTCTTCTTTATTCAGGATGCACACAAATTTCCGGACTTTGTTCATGCGGTAAAACCAGAACCGCACTGGGCAATTCCGCAAGGGCAAAGCGCCCACGACACCTTCTGGGATTATGTTTCCCTGCAACCAGAAACGCTCCACAACGTGATGTGGGCGATGTCAGATCGCGGAATACCACGCAGTTACCGCACCATGGAAGGCTTCGGCATTCACACCTTCCGCCTGATTAACGCCGAAGGTAAAGCAACCTTTGTGCGTTTCCACTGGAAACCACTGGCAGGTAAAGCCTCGCTGGTTTGGGATGAAGCGCAGAAACTTACCGGACGTGATCCAGACTTCCACCGCCGCGAACTGTGGGAAGCCATTGAAGCAGGCGACTTCCCGGAGTATGAACTGGGCTTCCAGTTGATCCCCGAAGAAGATGAATTCAAATTCGACTTCGACCTGCTTGACCCAACGAAACTCATCCCGGAAGAGTTAGTCCCCGTTCAGCGCGTCGGCAAAATGGTGCTTAACCGTAACCCGGATAACTTCTTTGCCGAAAACGAACAGGCAGCTTTCCATCCTGGTCATATTGTCCCCGGTCTGGATTTCACCAACGATCCGCTGTTGCAGGGGCGTTTGTTCTCCTATACCGATACACAAATCAGCCGTCTTGGCGGGCCGAATTTTCATGAAATTCCGATTAATCGCCCTACCTGCCCGTACCACAATTTCCAGCGTGACGGTATGCATCGGATGGGAATCGACACTAACCCGGCGAATTACGAACCGAACTCGATCAACGATAACTGGCCGCGCGAAACGCCGCCGGGGCCAAAACGCGGTGGATTTGAATCATACCAGGAGCGCGTGGAAGGCAATAAAGTGCGGGAGCGCAGCCCATCATTTGGCGAATACTATTCGCATCCGCGCCTGTTCTGGTTAAGTCAGACGCCGTTCGAGCAACGCCATATTGTCGATGGTTTCAGCTTTGAGTTAAGCAAAGTTGTACGACCTTATATTCGTGAACGCGTCGTTGACCAGTTGGCGCATATTGATCTGACTCTGGCGCAGGCGGTAGCAAAAAATCTCGGTATCGAACTGACTGACGATCAGCTGAATATTACGCCGCCACCTGACGTAAACGGGCTGATAAAAGATCCTGCGTTGAGTCTGTATGCCATTCCTGATGGTGATGTGAAAGGTCGTGTGGTAGCGATTTTGCTTAATGATGAAGTGAGATCGGCAGACCTTCTGTCAATCCTCAAGGCGCTGAAAGCTAAAGGCGTTCATGCCAAACTGCTTTATTCGCGGATGGGTGAAGTGACTGCCGATGACGGTACGGTGCTGCCAATAGCCGCTACCTTTGCCGGGGCACCATCGCTGACGGTCGATGCGGTGATTGTCCCTTGCGGCAATATCGCCGATATTGCCGACAACGGCGATGCAAACTATTACCTGATGGAAGCCTACAAACACCTTAAACCGATTGCGCTGGCAGGAGACGCACGCAAGTTTAAGGCGACAATCAAGGTTGATGACCAGGGTGAAGAAGGGATCGTGGAAGCCGACAGCGCCGACGGTAGTTTTATGGATGAACTATTAACGCTAATGGCAGCGCACCGCGTATGGTCACGTATTCCTAAGATTGATAAAATTCCGGCGTAAATATGAATAAAGTCACTCCCCCAGGGGAGTGACTTTACAAACTTCCTTACACATCAAGATAACTACCCAACCGATAACCCCGCTCGGCAATGGCATACTTCAACGATGCTGATGTCAACACTTCCAGCTCCGTTAACCGTGGAAAGCAATAAGCACTCTGGCGAATTGTATTATCGACAAACGCCGGATGGCACATCACTTCCAACGAACGTTCACCGCGATGGCTGGAATCATCCAGCACTTGCAGAAACAGTGACTCGCTAATCTCTTCACCATAGAACGCGCTACTGAAGCCCTGCGAACTGCGCAATTTAGCGGGTAAATCACCATCGCTAAATAATGGCTGACGGTCGATGCGCAACGCAATCCCCTCTTCAGCCGCAAACTTTGCCACAATCGGGAAAATCTGCGGGAACATATGCACATGATGATGGCTATCAAGATGTGTAGGTTTGCGCCCAAATAGCTCAATGAAACGCAGATACTGACAGGCAAGTTCCTGAGCAATTTCCTTTAGCGGTAAAGCATCTTCTTCCGCCAGTTGCCAGATCCACTTCCCCAGCACGCCTTCGCGGGTTAAACCCGGCATTGCAGTCAGCGGCTTGCCCATGGTGAGAACAAAATGCATCCCAACTGCCAGGCTCGGTTCATCACGACTCAACTGCACCGCATGGTCGATAGCTTCACCATTCACCAGCGCCGTCGTTGACGTGACAATACCGTTTCGACAGGCCTCGATAATGCCGTAGTTCTGACCTTTGCTTAAGCCAAAATCATCGGCATTAACAATCAGTAAGCGTTCCATAATCAGCCCCGGTTAATGTGCTTTTTTGAGTTCTGCTATGCAGTCGGCAAAATTTGGCAGCCATTTCTCATGCGCCAGAATCATCTCACGCGCCAGCAACTCAGCATCGCGATCGGAATGCACCAACGGGCTAAGGTTTAGCGCCAGTAACACATCGTTAAATTCCCCGCTAAGTGCTGCGTTGCTGGCCGCAATCTCGAAGCCTTTGATGGTGTGAATCAGCCCCATCACTTTGTCATCGAAATGCGTAATGCGCGGATGTGGCGTCGCGCCATCGCGCCCCAGCGTGCAGGTCATTTCTACCGCCCAGTCTGCCGGAATATTATCAATATGCCCATGATGCGGGATATTAACGTAATGTTCCGTTTGCTTGTCGTTGTAGATAGCGTTAATGACTTCGCACGCTGCATCAGAGTAATAAGCTCCACCGCGCTGCTCCAGCTCTTTCGGTTTCACTTTCAGATCCGGGTTTTTATACAGATCAAAGAGTTGCTTCTCGACTTTCTGTACCACCTGCGCACGCGCGCCGCCTTTGTAATACTCACCCATTTCAATCGCCAGCATCTCTTTTTGCTTGAAGTAATAAAGCAAATAGGAACACGGCAACAGGTTCAGTGCCCGAATTAAGCCTTCGCTAAACGGCAGATCGAAAATGTTTTTTACGCCAGACGCTTTTAACTGCCCTGACGCCACGCCGTCGAGCAATTCGGCAAAACGTGATTTGCCATTTACCAACACATCCTTAATAAACACCATGTGGTTCAGGCCGAACAGATCGATAGATAAATCATCGTTCTCATTCAAGGCTAAAACATCGCCGATAAACATTTTCATGCCAATCGGAATATTACATACGCCGATAAAGCGTTTAAATCCGCTATGACGATAAACCGCTTCAGTGACCATTCCCGCCGGGTTAGTGAAGTTGATCACCCACGCATTCGGACAAAGTTCTTCGACATCTTTTACGATGTCAAAAATCACAGGAATGGTGCGCAGACCTTTAAACAGGCCACCCGCACCATTAGTTTCCTGGCCAAGATAACCATGACTTAACGGAATACGTTCATCCAGTTCGCGTGCTGGTAATTGACCTACGCGCAGTTGGGTAGTGACAAAATCAGCCCCTTTCAGCGCCTCACGACGATCAAGCGTTTTATAAAGTTTAATCGGTACACCAGCGTTATCGATCATTCGCTGGCAGAGATCAAAGATAATATCCAGTTTTGCCTTACCACCTTCGACATCTACCAGCCATAATTCAGTCACTGGCAATTCGTGATAACGCTTAATAAACCCTTCCAGCAGTTCCGGGGTATAACTACTCCCGCCACCAATAGTGACGACTTTTAATTTCTGGCTCATAATTTCTCCCTTCATCAGGAAATACTGATATTCTTCATACCTGCCTCTACGTCAGGAATATCCCGGTCTCCCCAGGATAAATAAGGCACGCATGTAAATTTAATGATCAGTGACAATAGCTACTGATTAAATTCAGTCAATTTCTTACGATAACTATTTGGTGTAAAAGATGTTAGTTTCTTAAACGTTTTAATAAACAGGCTTGGGCTACTATAACCGGCTTCAAATGCAATATCAGTCACAGAATAGTTGGTCATTTCCAGTTGTTTTTTGGCAAAGTTAATGCGGATTTCATTAATAATCTGCATCGGCGTTTTGCCATAATATCGCTGAGTCGCACGCGTCAAATACTCCTGCGATTTAGCCGATAATATCACCATATTTTCCAGCGCATTTTCACTGAACTGCGCTTTATCATGCATCTTTTCAACCGTACTTTTTAACCACTGTGGCACATCATCAATCACCTGTTCTTCGCGGTAATGACGTAAACGGTTAATGACATAAAAAGTGACTATCTCAACAAATTCTTCCAGACCGGTTTCGCTGAAATTCAATGAAGAAATCACAGTTTCCACATAGGTAAGAAAAGTATTATTAGTTCGGTAAACCTGTGAAGCAACAAAGCAATAAGGCAACAACGGCAAATAATGCTGTTCAAAAAAACGTTTACTGATCCCAACGTTCAATATGCGCGTGGCACCAAACTCATAAAAACTTTGATGGTGTGATCCTAACGGAATAAAAACAAAATCGCCCCGTTCCAGCAACACGCGCTTACCGTTAATCTCCTGGAAATAACGACCAGTTAAAACCAGGGTAAATTCATAATAGTCATGCTGATGCAATCCAGTAATACTTTCCGTTTTATTGTAGATAAACACATGGAAATTTTTGCCATTAAACAACTGCTGTTCACGGGCAGTGGCAATTTCCGGCGCATTAATCACTGGCTGCATCATCGACTCCTTATGCCTTCAGTTTTTCATGAAGCTCAATTAATTCGGTAATCAGTTCACGTGCAAGCATGGAAGTCATTAAATGGTCCTGGGCGTGAACCAGCACCAGACTCACTTTCATCTTGCCTTCGCCCGCGTCGCCTTCAATCAGTTTCGTCTGTACCAGATGCGCTTCATTCAAGGCCATCCGCGACTGATCCATCATGGCTTTTGCCGCTGCAAAATCACCCTGCTTCGCCTGCTTCAGCGCCGCATACGCCAGGCTGCGCGCTTGTCCGGAGTTGATGATAAGCCCCATCACCACTTCTTCCAGTTCCTCAGCTTCCGTTTGCGTATCAGGAATATTATCGAGATCCATCATACATCGTTCCTCTCTATTCTTACCGGCACGATTGCCCGTACCGGCATCGATTAAAATTTCAGGGCGTTAGCAATATCTTCTTCGCTCTCTTCTTTATCAATCACGTTCTGCGCTTTGTTTGCCACCACGACAAATGGCAGATATATCAGCGTTGCGATGCCAAGGTTGAAGAGTGCGACCAGCAATGCGGCGACGCTACCGTTAGTATTAAAGAAGGCTCCCAGACCAGTTGGCATGGTCCACGGTGCAATGTTTGTCACCGGTGGGATGATGCCCATGTAGTACGCCGCCAGAGTAATTGCCGCCAGAATCGGTTGCACCAGAACAAACGGGATAAACATCACCGGGTTCATGATAATCGGCAAGCCAAACAGAATCGGTTCGTTAATCTGGAAGATGCCCGACGGCAGCGCCAGTTTTGCCACCTGACGATAATCAGCACGGCGAGAAGCGATAAAGATAGCCAGGATCAGGCCTAAGGTTGCACCGCTGCCACCGAGGAAAATAAAGGAGTCCAGCATCGGCTTGGCCCAGATATGGAAGGTCTTACCGGCTGCCAGCGCCGCTTCGACGGAGCCATATTGTTGATAGGTGGCGATGTTTTCCAGCGCCCACGGCGTCATAATGCCGTTGTCCAGCGCGGTCAGCGCCAGTGCGCCGTGAATACCGAAGAACCACAGCAGCGGAACAAAGATCACATACGCCCAGCCGACCACGCTACCCAACGATGCCAGCGGCGTCGAGATGGTATCCATAATAATCTGATGGAAGTTAGTGCCCCAGGTATTCAGCGCCGGTGATGCTGCCAACTTACTGATTTAGTGTATGATGGTGTTTTTGAGGTGCTCCAGTGGCTTCTGTTTCTATCAG
>NZ_SZVK01000043.1:0-36666 GCF_005280595.1 Escherichia sp. MR
ATCGGTGGAGCTGCATGACAAAGTCATCGGGCATTATCTGAACATAAAACACTATCAATAAGTTAGAGTCATTACCCGTTAAATAGGCAATATAAATATTAATTGAATTCAAAATAAAAACAGCATAAATAATCAATAATATATAATAAACCAGCCTTACATATCCGCCACGCTGGAGGTAGGATTGAAAATGCTCTCCTGATATTCATATACATTCCCACAGTATATAAATAATATATTTCCATAAATTATTTATATAACTATTTTATCAGGGAGAAGGATCTCAATTATCAATGCTTAATTACGTCGTCGTTTTGATGACAGGAAACCGGAGCATTTCACATGGAAATTTCGTTTTCACCCAAACGTCTTGTTATTGCTGTTGCCACTGCTATTCCCTTTATGGTCAGTGCAGCAGATACCCCGTCAACTGCCACCGCGCGCGAGGGTTTTTCTGGTTACGATCACCCAAATCAATATCTGGTTAAACCAGCAACCCAAATTGCCGATAATATGATGCCGGTAATGCAGCACCCGGCGCAGGATAAAGAAACCCAGCAGAAACTGGCGGAACTTGAGAAAAAAACCGGCAAGAAACCGAACGTGGTTGTTTTCTTGCTGGACGATGTAGGCTGGATGGACGTTGGCTTTAACGGCGGCGGCGTGGCAGTAGGTAACCCAACGCCAGATATTGACGCCGTTGCCAGCCAGGGGCTGATTTTAACGTCTGCTTATTCACAACCCAGTTCTTCACCAACCCGCGCAACGATTCTCACTGGACAGTATTCCATCCACCACGGCATTTTGATGCCGCCGATGTACGGACAACCTGGCGGTCTGCAAGGGTTAACGACACTACCGCAACTGCTGCATGATCAAGGCTATGTCACCCAGGCCATCGGGAAATGGCACATGGGGGAAAACAAAGAGTCGCAGCCACAGAACGTCGGCTTTGATGATTTCCGTGGCTTCAACTCAGTGTCCGATATGTATACCGAATGGCGTGATGTTCACGTAAACCCGGAAGTCGCCCTGAGCCCGGATCGTTCTGAATACATCAAAAAACTGCCGTTCAGTAAAGATGACGTTCATGCGGTGCGCGGCGGTGAACAGGAAGCCATTGCCGACATTACGCCGAAATATATGGAAGATCTGGATCAGCGTTGGATGGAATATGGCGTTAAGTTCCTCGACAAAATGGCGAAAAGCGACAAACCTTTCTTCCTCTATTACGGTACTCGCGGCTGTCACTTTGATAACTACCCGAACGCAAAATATGCGGGAAGTTCTCCGGCGCGCACCTCTTACGGCGACTGTATGGTTGAGATGAACGATGTGTTCGCCAACCTGTATAAAGCACTGGAGAAAAACGGTCAGCTCGATAACACGCTGATTGTCTTTACCTCCGATAACGGCCCGGAAGCCGAAGTGCCGCCGCACGGTCGCACACCGTTTCGTGGCTCTAAAGGTTCGACCTGGGAAGGCGGCGTTCGCGTACCGACTTTCGTTTACTGGAAAGGGATGATCCAACCGCGTAAATCTGACGGTATTGTCGATCTGGCAGATCTCTTCCCTACCGCGCTGGATCTGGCTGGTCATCCTGGGGCGAAAGTGGCAAATTTAGTGCCGAAAACCACCTTTATCGATGGCGTGGATCAGACATCCTTCTTCCTGGGAACAAATGGTCAGTCTAACCGTAAGGCCGAGCACTACTTCCTCAACGGTAAACTCGCTGCTGTGCGTATGGATGAGTTCAAATATCATGTTCTTATTCAGCAGCCATATGCCTATACCCAGAGCGGATATCAGGGAGGATTCACCGGTACAGTAATGCAAACGGCGGGCTCTGCGGTATTTAATCTCTATACCGATCCGCAGGAAAGCGACTCCATCGGCGTGCGCCATATTCCGATGGGAGTACCGCTACAGACCGAAATGCATGCGTATATGGAGATCCTGAAAAAATATCCGCCACGCGCGCAGATTAAATCTGATTAAGCCGGCGCTATCGCTACATCGGGCCACACTGACCTTGCCGGATGCGGCGTGAACGCCTTATCCGGCAATCAACCGCAGGCGGCCTCCAAATGGCCGCTTTTTTACTTATTCACCACCATCAAATGTACCTGCATAATGTCGCTGGCCGGGCGACCGTGCGCCAGCAAATCAGCCATTGCTTTAAGATATGGCGGTAGATGGCGGAAATAACGCTGATACCCGGCACACAAATAATTCAGCCCCGGTTTGCCGCTGATATCGAGCATAAAGCGGTGTTTCGGGCAGCCTCCCCAACATGCTTTTAACACGTTACAACTGCGACACTGCGCCGGTAACTGCTTAAATTTATCTTCACCAAACGCCTGCTGCTGCGGGGAATCTACCATTTCTGCGAGGGTCTGCTGAAGCATATTCCCCAGCCGATATTGCGGATAAACAAAGTGATCGCAGGCGTAAACGTCACCGTTGTGCTCAATAATCACCGAACGTCCACAGGTTGGCTGATGATGGCAAACCGCACCCGGCGCACCGACAAAATTGGCAAACGCCCATTCGATATTCATCACGAAAATCTTGCCGACGTCGCGTTTGATCCAGTGGTCGAATATCGCCACCAGAAATTCACCAAATTCATCGGGGCGCACTGACCATTCTGTCAGTTCCCCCTGAATATCACCAGGCGCCTGTAATTTTAGCCCGTCGCTGGCAGATTTTTCATCCGCCAGCCGCTCCACTACAGGAATAAACTGGATGAACTCCACGCCCGCATCACGCAAAAAGTCATAAACCTGCAACGGTTGCAGCGCGCTGGTGCGGTTAACGCACGCCAGCACGTTATAATCAACGTGATATTTTTGCAGTAGTTTAAGTGCGCGCATCACCAGCTTATGCGTTGGTCTGCCACCTTTAGTCACGCGATATTGATTGTGGATCTCAGCCGGGCCATCCAGCGATAACCCAACAAGAAAATGATTTTCTGCCAGAAATGCACACCATTCTTCATCAAGCAGCACACCGTTAGTCTGGAAGCTGTTACTTACCTTCCTGCCAGCACCATATTTCGCCTGTAGCGCCACTGCACGACGGTAAAAATCCAGCCCGAGTAACGTTGGTTCGCCGCCCTGCCAGGTAAATGCCACTTCGTTTTGGGGTTCGCTGGCAGCGATATAGTGACGGACATACGCTTCCAGCATTTCATCGTCCATATGCGTGACAGGTTGTTCGCGGTAAAGGGATTGTTTTTCGAGATAAAAACAGTAGTCACAGTTCAGATTACAATCTGAACCGCTCGGTTTCGCCATTACGTGAAAAGCACGCGTTGGAACCTGTTGCAGCATAGTCGCTCCTTGCCTGAAGTCGTCCTTCGATGAATTTAAGGGCGAAATAATACCGTTTGGCAATAATTAACCACGGGCGTTTATTGCGAAGGGAGAGTGATGGAATGCACAGAAAACAAAAAACCCCGCCGAAGCGGGGTTCAAAATTGGTCGGCGAGAGAGGATTCGAACCTCCGACCCACTGGTCCCAAACCAGTTGCGCTACCAAGCTGCGCTACTCGCCGAAATACTGCTTTTTGAATTTTTAGTTCAATTCTTTAAAGTCGTGGTGCGAGGGGGGGGACTTGAACCCCCACGTCCGTAAGGACACTAACACCTGAAGCTAGCGCGTCTACCAATTCCGCCACCTTCGCATTGTCACAACTTCTAATAATGGGGTGGCTAATGGGATTCGAACCCACGACAACTGGAATCACAATCCAGGGCTCTACCAACTGAGCTATAGCCACCACTACAAATCTTGTTACGCGGTATTACTACCACCGCAGCTCAAGCGCCGGGACTAAATGGCGCGCCCGACAGGATTCGAACCTGAGACCTCTGCCTCCGGAGGGCAGCGCTCTATCCAGCTGAGCTACGGGCGCTTAGCGCCGTTGCGGGGGTGGATAATACGGACTTCGCACCCCTCTGTCTAGTCCCTTTTTAAATAAAATGCGCGTTTGGTTACGGTTTGTGCATTTTGCTGCTTATTCCTCCAGTTTATGCGCTTTACCGTGGCGATTAAGCCCAAAAACTTTATAAATCGCCGTCACCGCCAGCATAAAGATGATGCCAACAAACAGCGACATACGCGTATCTTCATTAAAGTACATGCCGATCAAAACGCAAATCAGGAATGCCATTGTTACGTAGTTGGCCCACGGGAACAGAATGGAGCGGAACGGATGGCTGGCAATCGCCGCTTTGTGCGCACGACGAAAACGCAGTTGGCTTATCAAAATCACAAACCATGGCACCATCCCCGGAAGCACGCTGGCACTGTAGACGTAAACAAACACACGCTGTGGATTGGGGATGATGTAATTCAGGCATGAACCAATCAACAGAATGGCTATTGATACCGCCACACCCGCAACTGGTACGCCGTGACGGGAAACTTTCGCCATCGCCGCCGGTAACTGGCGGTTTTTCGCCAGCGCGTAGAGCATACGTCCGCAACTGTACATGCCGCTGTTACAGCCAGAGAGAGCCGCCGTCAGCACCACAAAGTTGATAATGCCCGCCGCTGCGGTAATGCCGATTTTGGCGAAAGTCAGTACGAATGGGCTGCCGTTGCTGCCTATTTCATTCCACGGGAAGATAGTGACGATAACGAAAATCGCGCCTACGTAGAAAATCAGGATTCGCCATAGCACTTTGCCTACGGCACTGCGCAACGTCACCTGCGGATTCTTCGCTTCACCGGCGGTGATGCCAATCAGCTCCACGCCCTGGTAGGACGCCACCACGATACACAAGGCGGTGAGGAAGCCTTTCCAGCCACCCGCAAAGAAACCGCCATGCTCTGTGAGATTGCTAAAACCAATCGACTGCCCGCCATTGCCAAAACCAAAGAAAATCACGCCCAGGCCAATGACGATCATCACAATGATTGTGGTGACTTTGATCATCGCGAACCAGAACTCGATTTCGCCATACAACCGCACCGCCGCCAGATTTGCCAGCGCCACCAGCGCCACCGCGATCAATGCTGGTATCCATTGTGCCATCTCCGGGAACCAGAACTGGACGTAGACGCCGATGGCGGTGATTTCTGAAATCCCCACAGCCATCCACATAAACCAGTAAGACCAGGCGGTGAGATAGCCAAAGAACGGGCTCATATAACGATGTGCGTAAACGGCGAAAGAACCAGTAACCGGTTCGAGGAACAACATTTCGCCCATTGAACGCATAATGAAAAAGACGAACAGCCCGGCGATGATATAGGCCAACAATACGGATGGCCCAGCCCATTTCAGGGTACTGGCGGCCCCCATAAACAGGCCGACGCCAATGGTGCCCCCCAGGGCGATGAGTTCGATATGTCGAGCTTCCAGCCCACGCTGTAGCTCTGGTTTGTTATCTGCCATAAATCCTCGTGTTGTGTTTGCATGTTTTTCCGGTGTTACCGGTTATCGTTATGGGTACATCGAGTGTTGCGAATGTTTTCGTAATTTAGAAGAAATGGCAAATGAAGCATTAAAAATTTGGATGCTTTGTGTAATAAAACGGCAGACAGGTGACGGAGTGACCACTCCGTCGCTTTACAGAGAGAGGAAAATCAGAGGTTGCCGGTGTAGTGCCAGCGTAAATAGCGCAGTAAACGAAGCTGGCGTTTAATGCGGCTTGGCTGCGAAAGCAGGCGATAGAGCCACTCCAGCCCCAGTTTTTGCCAGATTTTCGGCGCGCGTTTCACATGGCCAGTAAAGACATCATACGTCCCGCCAACGCCCATATACAGCGCATCTGGATGCACCAGACGGCAGTCGCGCATGAAGATCTCCTGCTTTGGCGATCCCATCGCAACGGTGACGATTTGCGCTCCACTGGCATGAATTCGTTCAAACAGCGCCTGACGCTGCTCGGGTTTAAAATAACCATCCTGACTGCCAACGATATTCACATTCCACTGGTTGCGCAGTTTAGCTTCGGTCTGCGCCAGCACTTCAGGTTTACCGCCAACAAGAAATACTGGCGTCCCTTCTTTGCCTGCGCGCGCCATCAGCTCTTCCCAGAGATCGGCCCCGGCAACACGGGAAACCTGCGCCTGTGGGTACTTTTTACGCACTGAACGTACAACGCTGATGCCATCAGCATATTTAAATTCGGCAGCGTTAATTAACTCCCTGACCTCAGCATTATCTTCAATGGTCAGCATTTTTTCGGCATTAATGGCAACCAGCGTTCCCTGCTTAAGCTGCCCTTCAGCGAACAGATAATCGAGGGCGTGCTGCATATCACGCCAACCGATTAACTGTAAGCCACGCAGCGTATAGGTCGGTGCCGTGGTGTTGTTATTCATTGTTATCCTTCAACCTGCGTCCGGAGCGATGATTTTGTGCGTTTATGAATGAGTCCGGCGCTTTCAAAAAGCCAGTACAACAGTTTTGCGATCATCAGACATGCGCCGAAGACCACGATAAAAAAGACCACGCGTGAGACAAACGAATCCAGCCCTTCACGCGCCAGCACGATCATATTGAAGATCGCCCCGAAGCAGAAACTGTGCAATATCGCGGCCTTATAACGATTGGTTTCGCGGTTGCCCAGCTCATACAGCCAGTCGAACCATTTGATGATCAGGCCAACCACAATCGCCCCGAGCGGGATGAACAACGCGCCGCCCATAACAACCAGTGAACCAATAAGCGTAGGCGAGATCGCCAGTCCGGAGTGGTTATTCAGCACTTCCCAGGTAAAGTAGTTGGCTGAGTTCAGCACCATACTCGGGCGACCCGGCCACAGCCAGGAAGGGATAAAGACATAGAAATCGCGGACAATTGGAGCCAGGCCCTGGAAGTCGATGTTGTCGTAGTTCTGCAACAGCAACGCCAGATTCTCCCACGGCGAGAAGGTGTCGCGAGTGAGATAGAGAAACGTATAGAACGCTTCATCGCCGCTCACGTTCATTCCATAGCGTTTTAGCGCCAGCCAGAACATACCAACAATCCCCAGCACGCCTGCCGTCGCCAGCATCCACAACGAAATCCAGCCGCGAATAATGCCAATAAACAGGAAGATAGCAAATGCGATGATGATATTGGCGCGAGTACCGCCGACAATCATATAAGTCAGCAAACCAAATGCGACCGTGCTGACGAGGAAAAACAGCCACGCTTTGCTGTCCTGGCGCAGAAAATAGACCACCAGCATCGCCGGGATGAAAAAGTAAAAGAAGCGTTTTAGCGCCACGCCAGAGACTTCACTGGAGAAGATCTGGCTGTAGGAGTTAAGCCGGAACAGCAAAAAACCGTTATGCATGAAGAAGATGCCGACGCTCACCAGCGCGATGCCCATCAGGATCACCCATGTGAGATTGGTCTCCACACGGTTCATGGTAAACAGCGGGCGGCGCGGTACATCGACAACGCGTTTGCGTAGGCGGGTTTTGTAGGTGACGTAGTAAACCGCATAGAAGCAAGCAGCAGAAAGTAGCGCCTGAAGGAGAATGTCTGGCGGCGCAACGCCGACATTAAAGCGAAATACCAGCACGCTGGTCAGCGGAAAGCCAAAGAAAAAAGTGAGCAAAAACAGCAATGAAAAGAAGACATTGAAGTTAAAGCGCACGCGGCGAAACTCAAACCAGGTCAGCGTAGCAATAAACAGTGAGCAAAGCAGCCAGACAACAAACAGGCCGCTAAATTGCAACAGGCTCATGCGTCCTCCCCGCTGGCAATAGCCAACGCCCGCCGCCAGCCTTGCAGATAGTTCGGGCTAAAGAAGGCAATGTTGTTTTTATCCACCGACGCCAGCTGGCGCTGCGCTTCACGCACAATATCCTCGTTGAGATCATCAGTGGTAAACAGCACCGGTAAATGTTGTTCCGTCATATCTTGCCAGAATGGGTTTTCCCGGTTAAGTACGCAGGGAATGCCTGCCTGAATCAACAAGCACAGAGTACCAATGCCCTGCTGGCGGGCAAAAATAAAGTAGCCGAGATCGCACTGGCGAAGTAGCGCCAGATAGGCGTCAAAATCCAGTTTTTCGCTCAAAATTTGCAGATTTTCTTCGCTGAACAATTTCAGCCCCGCCTGACGAACTTCGTTGATATACACATCGTTATTGAGCGGATACCCCATCGGCACCACCACTTTTACCGTATCGCCAAACTGCTGATGAACAGCATTTAAGGCGGCAATGTGTTCATTGCTGCGATCGCCGGAGTTCCCCACCAGAATGGTCATTTTCCCTTCACGTTGCCGATCGTTCGCCATCGTATTGAGTGATGGATCCATCCGTGTCGGGAAGTAAATCAGTTCGCCCCTCACCTTAGGATGCGTTTTAGCAAAAAAGCTCAAATCACCGCGAGTAGCAAATACGCAGCCAACTCGCTTTTGTGCCAGCCGGCGGATAGGGTAAAACAGTTTGAATTTCAGCCCGCTGGAGACCTCATAGAGATCTGCCCCCCAGATATGCCAGTAAAACTGGCTGGGTTTGATACCACCACTCAGCAACGCCAGCCACAGCGTGGTGTTGAACTGACCGTGGAAGAAAAATCGCTGCTGCCGGTTAGCTTTCGCCTTTGCGATGACCGCTTCTGCCAGAGATTTTTTACCTGGGTAAAATTGCACAGAAAGTGCCGGACAGCTGTCACTTAAGCCGTCGTCCTTGCCAGCAACCATAAACTCGCGCGCGTGCTTGCTCGTTGCGGCCAGCGCGTCGTTGAAAAACCGTAAAACGGTTTGGTTATGGTGAGGGATATCCGATCCCAGTACGTGAATCAGTACAGTCATGCCCGCCTACGCCAGAGTAAAAACACGCCACAACAAAGAGAGAAATAGACGATATACGTTGCCATATAAGCCTGCGCCGCGCCCAGCGCACCATGCGCAGGGATCAACCAGTGGGCAAATACCATCAACAAAGTGAACTGGCTGACTTCCGCCAGGATATAAAACCGCAGCGACGCTTTGGCGATCACCAGGTAACCAAAGACATAAGCACCCACTTTTAACACATCGCCCACCAACTGCCAGGCAAAGAGATCTCGCATAGCGGTAAATTTATTCGATAACAGCAGCCAGATGGCAAAATCGCGCAGCAGCCAGACGGTAAAACTCGCCACCGCCACTGCTGGTAAGACGAATTTCAGCGACTTCACCACTTCCCGGGTGATATCGCGCTTTTCCGTTAGCCGCGACAACGTGGGCAGTAAATACACGCTAAAAGAGGCGGTAATGAATTGCAGGTAGGCATCGGAAATACTGCTCACCCCTTGCCAGATGCCCACTTCATCCCAGCTATACTGCGCCGCCAGCAGTTTACGCATCATGATGTAAGCAACGGGCAAGGTCACCGACGTAATCAACGCCATGAGCGTAAATTTGCTCAACTGCCCTGCCAGACCATTATCCCAGCTGGGTTTCAGATAGCTTAACGGGATTGCACCACGCTTAATTAGCATGATGACGGCAGGAATCACCACCAGCGCAGGAATCAACGCCAGTCCCAGCAACGCCCCTTCATAACCGCCCAAACGGTAACTGACGTAATAGGCAATAACTCCAAGCAAGCTGCCGAGAATAAGCGACAGGGCATTACCGGCGGCATCACGAAAACCTTTCATCAGCGCCAGCAGCAGGTTGCCCCAGGCGATCCCCATCTGTACGAGTGCAACCAATCGCACCAGCCCCTGATAGTCGGTATTACCGAACAATCCCTGGCTGATTGGGGCAGCCGCCAGCACAAAAACCAGCGCCATCAGCGTAGAGAAGGCAAGCACCATCGCTGATGAAGTGCCGACCACGCGGCGTAGCTGCTGCGGATTATCATGGTACTGGGCAACGTATTTCGTTACGCCGTTAAAGATGCCCGCCCCAGCGAGCACGCCGAGCACGGTAATCAACTGGCGGAAATTTGCCGCCAGCCCCAGCCCAGCCGGACCAAATGACACCGCCAGCAACTTACCGACCAGCAACCCGGCACCAATCTTGACCAGCGTACTGGCCGCCGTCCATAAGGACGCTTTTGCCAGCGACATATCAGGAGAAGTAGTTCAACAAGGTCGCAATTACCGTGCGTTGATTGACGGGCGACAAATTGTAGAACAGCGGCAGGCGCAGCAGGCGCTCGCTCTCTTTGGTGGTGTAGCGATCTTCGCCGTGGAACTCACCAAAGCGTTCACCCGCAGGGCTTGCGTGTAGCGGAATATAATGGAACACCGCCATAATTTCCGCTTCTTTCAGGAAGTTAATCAATGCGCTCCGGTCATCATTATCCCGCAGCTTAATGTAGAACATATGCGCGTTCTGCACGCAGCCATCCGGAATCGACGGCAGTTCGATACGCCCGGCTTTCGCCAGAGGTGCTAACGCATCATAGTAGTTTTGCCACAACGCCAGACGTTGCTGGTTGATACGTTCGGCGGCTTCCAGTTGCGCCCACAGGTACGCAGCTTGCAGATCGGACATCAGATAGCTGGAACCAATATCACGCCAGGTATATTTATCGACCTGACCACGGAAGAACTGGCTGCGGTTAGTGCCTTTTTCGCGGATGATCTCGGCACGTTCAATCAACGCTTTATCGTTAATCAGCGTCGCACCACCTTCCCCGCCCGCCGTATAGTTTTTGGTTTCATGGAAGCTAAAGCAGCCAATATGACCAATGGTTCCCAGCGCACGCCCTTTGTAAGTGGACATCACGCCCTGAGCGGCATCTTCCACCACAAACAGGTTATGCTTTTTCGCCAGCGCCATAATGGTGTCCATTTCACAGGCCACACCCGCGTAATGTACCGGCACAATAACACGCGTTTTGTCGGTGATCGCCGATTCAATAAGCGTTTCGTCGATGTTCATGGTGTCCGGGCGGATATCCACAAAGACGATTTTCGCGCCACGCAGCACAAAGGCATTGGCGGTGGAGACAAAGGTGTAGCTCGGCATGATCACTTCATCGCCAGGCTGGATATCGAGCAGCAACGCCGCCATCTCCAGCGAAGCGGTGCAGGACGGCGTCAGCAGCACTTTGGCACTACCAAAACGTTGCTCCAGCCACTGCTGGCAGCGACGGGTAAAACCGCCATCGCCGCACAGTTTGCCGCTACCCATTGCCGACTGCATATAGTCGAGTTCGGTTCCTACCACCGGCGGTGCGTTAAATGGAATCATGTGATCACCTGTATAACCAGTACGCGGTGCTTTCTACATTCGCACCACTTTGTATGTATCGTTTAAGCGCGGCGGTGTTGCCCATCTGGGTCGCCACCCGCAATGTTGTTTTACCGCGAGCATACGCCCAGTTTAGTGCCGCTTGCATCAGCTGTGCACCGGAGCCACGGCCTGCCAGCAAGCCAATGCGCGCGTCAGTGGCATTCAACTCTCGTAGAGAAACATAGCCACAAATATCACCAGACGCCGAACGTAAAATCAGGCATTGATGATCAAAAGTGCCGCGTACGGCGTTTTCAATCCACTGCGCATAAAAGCGGCCACTGGCGTCAGGCGCATACCACGGCGCACGAAAACGGCTTTGCGCAAATGCCTCACTGGCTAACTGGCGTAGCACTGGAATATCTGTCTCTTGTGCCACTTCTGCGTCGCTATCACTTGCGTTGTTCACGGGCAGTACCAAATCAACTTCACCCTCAACCAGTAAGAATCCCAGTTGTTGCAAGGCGTCCAGCTCATCGGTATTTGATGCGGCAATTTTGGCCTGCACCCGTGACCACGGCGCTAAGGCGTCTGACGTCAGGAGTGGCGCGTCAGGACTAATACGCACAATGGCGCTGTTGACACCAAAGAAGGTGTTTTCCCAGGTTAGTGGTTCAATTCTGGCGCGAATGGGCATTGTGTGACTCCCTCAAAACAGTCATTCACTGTAATCAGCGCCAGACCCCTTTGGTATCTACGACATACTGCTGTTTAACATGTTCGCCGCTGATGGCTTTGAACTGACTGTGATCGACCAGCATCACCAGTACATCTGCCGTTTCCAGTGCGTCGTCAAGCTGCGCCAGAGTGCAAAGTCCGATCAGTTTTTTCGGCAACTGGTGAATATTCGGTTCAACAACCTGCGTTTCACCGCTGTGCCATTGCGCGATCAGTTCAGCGATTTCCATTGCCGGACTTTCGCGCAGATCATCAATATTCGGTTTAAACGCCAGACCAAAGCAGGCAATTTTCAGCTCGCTGGCGCGTTTATCCGTAGTGGACAGGCAGTCGGCAACCGCCGCTTTGACCTGATCGATAACCCAGAAAGGTTTGTTGTCGTTCACTTCGCGTGCGGTACGGATAAGCCGCGCCTGCTGCGGGTTCTGCGCCACGATAAACCACGGATCAACAGCGATACAGTGACCGCCCACGCCAGGCCCAGGCTGAAGAATATTGACTCGTGGATGGCGATTCGCCAGGCGAACCAGTTCCCAGACGTTAATCCCCTGATCGGCACAAATTAGCGACAGTTCGTTAGCAAAAGCAATATTCACATCGCGGAAGCTGTTTTCAGTCAGCTTACACATTTCCGCCGTCCGCGAGTTAGTGACGACACACTCTCCTTCGAGGAAAATTTTGTACAGTTCGCTGGCGCGCGCAGAACAAACCGGCGTCATACCGCCAATCACACGGTCATTTTTAATCAACTCGACCATCACCTGCCCCGGCAACACACGTTCAGGGCAGTAGGCAATATTCACGTCAGCCTGCTCGCCCACTTGCTGCGGGAAAGTCAGATCTGGACGCATCTCTGCTAACCATTCTGCCATCTTCTCGGTTGCCCCCACCGGCGAGGTGGACTCAAGGATCACCAGCGCGCCTTTTTTCAGCACTGGTGCAATGGAGCGAGCAGCCGATTCAACGTAGGTCATATCTGGCTCATGATTGCCTTTAAACGGCGTGGGTACAGCAATCAACCAGGCATCCGCCTCAACCGGCGTCGTGCTCGCTCGTAAAAATCCACCTTCTACGGCAGTTTTTACCACGCTCGCCAAATCAGGCTCGACGATATGGATTTCGCCACGATTGATGGTATCAACCGCTTGTTGGTTGATATCGACACCAATCACCTGTTTTTGCCGGGAGGCAAACGCTGCCGCCGTCGGCAGCCCAATGTAACCCAGTCCAATGACAGAAATGGTCGCAAAACTCATAGTGATATCCGATTATTTTTTAACGCTTCCAAAATGCGAGAGCATGCCTGACCATCACCATACGGGTTATGGGCGCGGCTCATAGTTTGATATTCGTTTTCGTCTTTTAAAAGACGCGTCACTTCCTCGACAATTCGCTGCTTATCCGTGCCTACCAGACGCACCGTACCCGCCGTCACTGCTTCCGGACGTTCAGTGGTATCGCGCATCACCAGCACCGGTTTACCCAGTGAAGGCGCTTCTTCCTGAATACCGCCAGAGTCAGTCAAAATCAACCAGGCGTGGTTCATCAGCCAGACAAACGGTAAATATTCCTGGGGATCGATCAGAATGACATTTTTCACATGCCCCAGAATGCGGTTTACCGGTTCTCTGACGTTCGGGTTGAGATGTACCGGATAGACAATCTGGATGTCCTGATGAGTGGTGGCGATTTCTGCCAGTGCGTGGCAAATTTCTTCAAAGCCACGACCGAAGCTCTCACGTCTGTGACCGGTCACCAGAATCATCTTCTTATCGGGGTCGATAAACGGGTAATTTGCCGCCAGTTCAGAACGCAGCGTATCGCTGCTCATCACCTGGTCGCGCACCCACAGCAAGGCGTCGATAACGGTATTGCCGGTAATAAAGATTCGGCTGTCAGCAACGTTTTCACGCAGCAGGTTTTGCCGGGAAGTTTCAGTTGGCGAGAAATGGTACATCGCCAGATGACCGGTCAGTGTGCGGTTAGCCTCTTCCGGCCACGGTGAATAGAGATCACCAGTACGCAGTCCAGCCTCTACGTGACCAACAGGAATACGCTGATAAAACGCTGCCAGGCTGGTTGCCAGTGTGGTAGTGGTATCACCGTGAACCAGCACGACGTCAGGTTTAAACTCGGCAAGAATAGGTTTTAGCCCTTCCAGAATCCGACAGGTTATCTCTGTCAGACCCTGCCCTGGCTGCATTATGTTGAGATCGTAGTCAGGTACAATGGAAAAGAGTTTCAGCACCTGATCGAGCATCTCCCGATGCTGCGCAGTGACGCAAACTTTAGCCTCAAAAAAAGGATCTTTTGCCAACGCATGCACCAGCGGTGCCATCTTGATGGCTTCCGGGCGCGTACCAAATACAGTCAGTACTTTCACATCGATTCTCTTTGAATAAGCGGCGAGCGCCTTTGCGCTCACCGCAGCAGTGTTGCTATTTCGAGCAACGGCGGGTTAATGCGACACCAGCCCCGATCAGCCCCCCGACAATGCCCCACATAATCATCAGGAAGGCACGACGTGGGCTATCGCGTTTTACCGGTTCTTCCGGCGTACGCAAATAGCGATAGGTCTGAAAACGCGGATCCAGGGTTGGACCTACATTAAGGGTGTTTAACATGGCCCGATTCTGATCATAGTCAAGATCAAAGGCCGGACCGACGGCCTGTAAATTTTCTAATCGCGCCTGCAGCATAGGGCGCCCCAGCAAAAACATTTCTGAATCAGGCAATTCATCCGCAGGGACATCTGTCGCACTACGGGAAATATTATGTTGCTCGGCGATTTTGAGCGCCTGCTCAATGCTGTTTACCCGGCGGTCGTAGATCGCTTTCGCAACTTCTTCCTGACGCTTCACCTGGGCTTTCATTTGGATAGTGCGTGCTGCCCATGCGCCTTTCAGCTCATCATTCAGATGGCTGGCAGCGCGCTGACTGGCGAATGCGACATATTGACGCAGCAGATTATTGGCATCAGGGGCAGTTTCGGCAATCAATTTAACGTTATCATTGGTCGCGCGGGTGAAATCACCGGGAATAAACTGGATGTTGTTGATCATTTCATCCAGCAGAGCCGCATCGGCTTTACTGTTACCGACCATCCGCTGTTTGTAATAATCCGTCTGCAGCCAGAAATCGCGACGGGTGTCCCACGACGCCAGCTGCATAACAAATTCTTTATAGGCTTCGTCCATGACCGATGGTTGGTCGGCAGGAGCCATGTTCGAACGGACGTCCAGGTTACGCAAAAACTGCTGCTGCGAGTAGTATCCCCCCAGCATATTCACCGTTGGACGATCGGTAATCGCCGTCGCACTCCACTCCTGGCGGGCGAAAAATGTATACGCCAGCGCAATTAACGCAAACGCCAGCCCCATGCCAATAATCCACAGCTTCCCAGCCCACAAGGTACGAAACAACCCACGAATATCCAGTTCATTTTCAGCGTCTTCGGCTGGTTTCCCAGGCATTGGTTGCGTCATTACATCCTCGTTTATTTGGTTAAGTTGGGGCTGCCACCACGATTTCTGCGCAGTCGGCGTTTCACACGCTTAATAAAGCGAGCAACCTTCCAGGCGCGCTTAATGCAATAGCCATAGAGGAAGAATGCTAGCAAAAAGAGCACCAGCATGACCCATTCAGGGACAAAATGAGAATATTCTGCCAGCACGCCAATGGAAGCAAGCAGTGCAGCAGCAAGGGTAATCAGCACAAATGCCTGACGAGAAGTAAAGCCAGCGCGCATGATTAAATGATGAATGTGCTGACGGTCAGGCGAGAACGGACTCATGCCTTTACGCAGGCGACGATACATAATAGCCACCATATCCATCAGCGGAATGGCGATTATCCATAATGCAGTCACCGGGCTAATCGGATGCGTTTTACCCTGGGTGGTTTCCAGCAGGATCCAAATTACGGTAAAACCAATCAATGTACTGCCCGCATCGCCCATAAAGACTTTGTAGCGACGCCCCAGAATACCGAGGTTAAGCATGATGTAAGGCAGGATGGCGGCAATCATCGCAAAGCACCAGATAGCGAGGCTGGTTTGCCCGTCGAACCACAAAATCATGCCAATTGCCGCAAATGAGACGCAGGATAACCCGCCCAGCAAACCATCAATGCCATCAACCATATTGAAAGCATTAATTGCCGCCCAGACTGCAAACAACGTCAGGAAATACCCAAACGGTCCAAGTACCATCTCCCAGTCGCCAAAAATATAGCCAAGGCTACTGAGATAAAGTTTGCCGAACACCATCATAATGATGCCAACAGCGGCCTGTATGGTGGCTCGAATTTTTACGCTGATATCAAAACGGTCATCCAGCGCGCCGATGAACACCAGGACGCCAGCGCAAGCCAGGTAGAGAGATGCATGCGGAATGTAATAATCGACAATTCCGAACGTAAAGCAAATCCCTGCATAAACTGAAATACCCCCAACGAGCGGTATCAATCCCTGGTGACGTTTGCGGAAGTTAGGTTTATCCACTAAACCGACTTTTTTTGCCACCTTGCGGGCAAAAAACAGAAACAGTGTCGTGAATAAAAAAATACTGATGAGATCAGTACTCACTGTCAGTAAATTCACAATGCATGCTCTCAGAGAAAATTATTAGCAGAAGTATACCCACGAAGACCTTTATTCAGAAGGGAAACTACTTTCTGAACCAATCAGACTTGTGTAAAAACCAACCACTCGCGACGAAAATCGTATAAAACACCCGCAAAAACCAGGAATTTTCCCACCATCACAGGCACGCTGCTAAGATTACAGATATAAAAGCAAAACGCCACGTAAACACGTGGCGTTTTTAGCATAAGACAAATTTATGAGCGTTTCATCATATCAAAGAAATCGTCATTGGTCTTGGTCATTGCCAGTTTATTAATGAGGAATTCCATTGCGTCGATTTCACCCATCGGGTGAATGATTTTGCGCAGGATCCACATTTTCTGCAGCTCTTCCTGAGTAGTGAGCAGTTCTTCTTTACGTGTACCGGAGCGGTTGTAGTCGATAGCCGGGAAGACGCGTTTTTCAGCGATCTTACGAGAGAGGTGCAGTTCCATGTTACCGGTGCCTTTAAACTCTTCGTAGATAACTTCGTCCATTTTGGAACCCGTATCGATCAGCGCCGTCGCGATGATGGTCAGGCTGCCGCCCTCTTCCACGTTACGCGCCGCACCGAAGAAGCGTTTCGGACGATGCAGTGCGTTAGCATCCACACCACCGGTCAACACTTTACCGGAAGCCGGAACGACGGTGTTATAAGCACGCGCCAGACGAGTAATAGAGTCGAGCAGAATGATAACGTCTTTCTTGTGCTCAACCAGACGTTTCGCCTTCTCGATCACCATTTCCGCAACCTGAACGTGGCGAGATGCCGGTTCGTCAAAGGTAGAAGCGACAACTTCCCCTTTAACCAGACGCTGCATCTCGGTTACTTCTTCCGGACGTTCGTCAATCAGCAGAACCATCAACACACAATCCGGGTGATTGTAAGCAATGCTCTGGGCGATATTCTGCAGCAGCATGGTTTTACCTGCTTTCGGCGGCGCCACAATCAGACCACGTTGACCACGACCGATTGGCGAAGCCAGATCCAGCACGCGAGCGGTCAAATCTTCAGTAGAACCGTTACCACGTTCCATACGCAGACGAGAGTTTGCGTGCAGCGGGGTCAAGTTCTCAAAGAGGATTTTATTGCGGGCGTTTTCAGGTTTATCAAAGTTAACTTCATTAACTTTCAGCAGCGCAAAATAGCGTTCACCTTCTTTCGGCGGGCGAATCTTACCAGAGATGGTATCACCAGTGCGGAGGTTGAAACGGCGGATTTGGCTGGGAGAAACGTAGATGTCATCAGGACCGGCGAGGTAGGAGCTGTCTGCGGAACGGAGGAAACCAAATCCATCCTGCAATATCTCCAGTACGCCATCACCAAAGATATCTTCGCCACTCTTTGCGTGCTGCTTCAGGATGGCAAAAATAATGTCCTGCTTACGCATACGAGCCAGATTTTCCAGCCCCATATTTTCGCCGAGAGTGATCAGCTCAGAAACCGGCGTATTCTTTAATTCGGTAAGATTCATAGTGGTGTGAGTTCTTAAACTTGGGGTAAATCTCGAACTTAATGTTGTGAATGGTATGGCAGGATCATCCATGCCTGTTTACGGTCATCGACTCATGTCTTTTCGCTGTCTGGTCACAGGAAAGTACGCAGAACTGAAACGACAAGACGGATTGAGTGACAAACCAGAAATCTGTTCACTTCGCATTAGGTAAAAACGGGAAGCGTTGGATATTACAAGATTCAAACTTAATAAGGTAAGTTTAATACGAAGTCAACATTAAGTTAGCATGGCTCACGCCGGGCGTCCAGTTTTTAGCGACAGGGCACCCGAACATGACGTTCCCTTATGCCAGATTGGCGTCGAGGAACTCTTTCAACTGACCTTTAGACAGCGCGCCGACTTTCGTTGCCGCCACTTCGCCATTCTTGAACAGCAGCAGAGTCGGGATACCACGGATGCCATATTTCGGCGCAGTGCCAGGGTTTTGATCGATGTTCAGTTTTGCAACGGTCAGTTTGCCCTGATATTCGTCAGCGATTTCATCCAGAATCGGGGCGATCATTTTGCACGGACCGCACCACTCTGCCCAGAAATCGACGAGGATTGCCCCGTCCGCTTTGAGTACATCCGTATCAAAACTGTCGTCAGTCAGGTGAATAATTTTATCGCTCATATATAACTCCACAGGAATAAGCCTGGCGTGTTGGTTTCGTTGTTGGTGTAACATTAACCAACTAAAGGTTGACTTTATTTCACCGGATACGCTTTCGTAAAGCAATAGTAAGCTGATATTCTATCACACTATGAGCAAAACACATTTAACAGAACAGAAGTTTTCCGACTTCGCCCTGCATCCGAAAGTTGTAGAAGCCCTTGAAAAAAAAGGGTTTCATAACTGTACGCCCATTCAGGCACTGGCTCTTCCGCTAACGCTGGAAGGTCGTGACGTAGCCGGGCAGGCGCAAACCGGTACCGGGAAAACGATGGCGTTTCTTACGTCTTCGTTTCATTACCTTCTCTCTCATCCCGCAATTGCCGATCGCAAGGTGAATCAACCGCGTGCCTTAATTATGGCACCGACGCGTGAACTTGCCGTGCAGATCCACGCCGACGCGGAACCACTGGCACAAGCTACTGGCCTGAAACTGGGTCTGGCCTACGGTGGCGATGGCTACGACAAACAGTTGAAAGTGCTGGAAAGCGGCGTTGACATTCTGATTGGCACCACGGGTCGTTTGATCGACTACGCCAAACAAAACCATATTAACCTCGGTGCCATTCAGGTGGTGGTGCTGGACGAAGCCGATCGCATGTACGATCTGGGCTTTATTAAAGATATCCGCTGGCTGTTCCGCCGTATGCCGCCTGCGAACCAGCGCCTCAACATGCTGTTCTCTGCCACACTTTCGTACCGGGTACGTGAACTGGCGTTCGAGCAGATGAATAACGCCGAATATATCGAAGTGGAACCGGAACAGAAAACGGGCCACCGTATTAAAGAAGAGCTTTTCTACCCTTCTAACGAAGAAAAGATGCGTTTGTTGCAAACGCTGATCGAAGAAGAGTGGCCAGACAGAGCGATTATTTTCGCCAACACCAAACACCGTTGTGAAGATATCTGGGGTCACCTGGCGGCAGATGGTCATCGTGTTGGTCTGTTGACGGGCGATGTGGCGCAGAAAAAACGCCTGCGTATTCTTGATGAATTTACCCGTGGCGATCTGGATATTCTGGTTGCTACCGACGTTGCTGCTCGTGGTCTGCATATTCCGGCAGTGACGCACGTGTTTAACTACGATTTGCCCGATGACTGTGAAGATTACGTTCACCGTATCGGTCGTACTGGCCGCGCAGGCGCAAGCGGTCACTCTATCAGCCTGGCGTGTGAAGAGTATGCATTGAATTTGCCTGCTATTGAGACCTATATTGGTCACTCAATTCCGGTAAGCAAATACAATCCGGACGCATTGATGACCGATCTGCCAAAACCGCTGCGCCTCACGCGCCCGCGCACAGGCAATGGTCCGCGTCGTACTGGTGCTCCACGTAATCGTCGTCGTTCAGGTTAAATAAATAATGTCATACTCAAAATCATTCAAACTGTATCAAGATGGCAAGAGAATGAATCCCGATGCGCTTACTGCAGTAAGTGATTCGGGTGAAAGAATGCAGCCAACGCAGAGACAGATTGAAGGATGAAGAGTATGGGTTCCACCTCATCGCTGTATGCAGCCATTGATCTCGGTTCGAATAGTTTTCATATGCTGGTTGTGCGCGAGGTGGCTGGAAGTATCCAGACGCTGACGCGAATTAAACGCAAAGTGCGTCTGGCTGCTGGCCTGAACAGCGAAAATGCCCTGTCTAATGAAGCAATGGAGCGCGGCTGGCAATGTCTGCGCCTGTTTGCTGAACGTCTGCAAGATATCCCTCCCTCGCAAATTCGCGTTGTCGCTACGGCGACGTTACGCCTTGCCGTCAATGCGGGTGATTTTATTGACAAAGCGCAGGAAATCCTCGGTTGTCCGGTACAGGTGATCAGCGGTGAAGAGGAAGCGCGTCTGATTTATCAGGGCGTTGCTCACACCACTGGTGGTGCCGATCAGCGCCTGGTAGTGGATATAGGCGGTGCCAGTACTGAACTGGTAACCGGCACGGGTGCACAAACCACCTCGTTGTTCAGCCTGTCGATGGGCTGCGTCACCTGGCTGGAACGCTATTTTGCCGATCGTAATCTGGGGCAGGAAAATTTTGATGCTGCAGAAAAAGCGGCACGCGAAGTGTTACGTCCGGTTGCCGATGAATTACGGTATCACGGCTGGAAAGTGTGCGTTGGTGCTTCCGGCACCGTGCAGGCGTTACAGGAAATCATGATGGCACAGGGGATGGATGAACACATTACCCTGGAAAAGTTGCAGCAACTGAAACAGCGAGCCATTCATTGCGGTCGGCTGGAGGAACTGGAGATTGACGGGCTGACGCTGGAACGTGCGTTAGTGTTCCCGAGTGGTCTGGCGATCCTGATAGCCATTTTTACCGAACTGAACATTCAGTGTATGACCCTGTCTGGCGGTGCGCTGCGTGAAGGTCTGGTCTACGGTATGTTGCATCTTACCGTCGAGCAGGATATTCGCAGCCGTACGCTGCGTAATATTCAACGCCGCTTTATGATCGATATTGATCAGGCACAGCGCGTAGCCAAAGTTGCAGCTAACTTCTTCGATCAGGTGGAAAACGAATGGCATCTTGAAGCAATAAGCCGCGATTTGCTCATCAGTGCCTGTCAGCTTCATGAAATCGGCCTGAGCGTTGACTTCAAACAAGCGCCGCAACACGCTGCTTATCTGGTACGTAATCTGAATCTTCCCGGTTTTACCCCCGCACAGAAAAAATTGCTGGCGACGCTACTGCTCAACCAGACTAATCCGGTCGATCTCTCATCGCTGCATCAGCAAAATGCCGTACCGCCGCGCGTCGCAGAACAACTCTGCCGTTTACTCCGCCTGGCTATCATTTTTGCCAGCCGTCGTCGTGACGATTTAGTGCCAGAGATGACATTAAAGGCTAACCATGAACTGTTGACCTTGACGCTTCCGCAAGGTTGGCTAACCCAACATCCGCTGGGTAAAGAGATTATTGCTCAGGAAAGCCAGTGGCAGAGCTATGTCCACTGGCCGCTGGAAGTGCATTAATGAGTAAGTGCCGGATGCGATGCTGACGCATCTTTTCCGGCCTTGATTATTTCCCTCGTTTTGCCGCCATCATCGCTTTCAGATTCGCCAGATGGCTTTGCCCTTTCTGCATCCGTTCTTCGGCACTGACCACTTTGCGCTCTTGTTCCCAAATCAAGTCATCCTGCGGTATTTCCAGCAGGAAGCGGCTCGGCTCCGGACGTACCAGTTCACCGTACTGACGACGCTCTTTACACAGCGTAAAGGTCAACTCTTTCTGGGCGCGGGTGATGCCGACATAGGCCAGCCGCCGCTCTTCATCGATATTGTCCTCGTCGATGCTGCTTTGGTGCGGCAAAAATCCTTCTTCCATACCGACCATGTAGACATAAGGAAACTCCAGCCCTTTTGACGCGTGCAGAGTCATCAGTTGCACCTGATCAAGCTCTTCGTCACTCTCGCCACGTTCCATCATGTCGCGCAGAGTAAAGCGCGTCACCACCTGGGTGAGCGTCATCGGCTCATCCAGTTCGCTACCTTCCAGCATCTCCGTCATCCAGCTAAATAACTGGTTAACGTTCTTCATGCGCATTTCGGCGGCTTTCGGGCTGGGTGACGTTTCGTATAACCAGGATTCATAATCCATCCCGTGGATCAGATCGCGCACTGCGGCGACAGGCTCCCGCTCCGCCAGTCGCTGGATTTCCGCCAGCCAGTGAGTAAATCGGGTCAACGCTTCATAACCACGTCCACTCAGTGTCTGACTCAACCCCATATCAAAGCTGGCGGTAAACATACTTTTATTACGCGTCATCGCCCACTCACCCAGCTTTTTCAGCGTCGCCGGGCCAATCTCTCGCTTCGGCGTGTTAACGATACGCAGGAACGCACTATCATCGTCCGGGTTAGTCAGCACACGCAGATAAGCCAGTAAATCCTTGATTTCCGGACGGGAGAAGAACGAAGTACCGCCGGATATTTTGTACGGAATGCGGTTTTGCATCAGAAATTTTTCAAACACCCGTGACTGATGGTTGCCGCGATAGAGAATGGCGTAATCTTTGTACTGTGTTTTGTTGACGAAGTGATGCGCAATCAGCTCACCTGTAACGCGCTCGGCTTCATGTTCTTCGTTATTCGCGCTTAAAACTTTTAGCTCCGCGCCATAGCCTAGTTCGGAGAACAGACGCTTTTCAAAGACGTGCGGGTTATTGGCGATCAGGATGTTCGCCGCTTTCAGAATACGCCCGGAAGAGCGGTAGTTCTGCTCAAGCTTAATCACCTTCAACGTTGGGAAATCCTGGCTCAACAGCACCAGGTTTTGCGGACGTGCGCCACGCCAGGAGTAGATCGACTGGTCATCATCTCCCACCACGGTAAAGCGAGCGCGGCTGCCCACCAGCAGTTTCACCAGCTCATACTGGCTGGTGTTGGTATCCTGATACTCATCCACCAGCAGGTAGCGAATCTTGTTTTGCCAGCGTTCGCGTACTTCCACATTGCGTTGCAGCAGCAATGTCGGCAATAAAATCAGATCGTCGAAGTCGAGAACATTGCACGCTTTCAGGTGCGCATCATACAGCCCATAACAATGGGCAAAAATGCGATCCCGCTCGCCTTTTGCCTCTGCCGCCGCCTGCGCAGGAGTTTTGAGATCATTCTTCCAATTAGAGATGGTTGAAATCAGCTGTTGCAGGAGAACTTTGTCATCTTCAATCAGTCCTTCGGTCAACTCTTTGAGCAAAGCAAGCTGATCGGTATCGTCAAACAGCGAAAAGTTCGCTTTCATCCCTAACGCTGCATACTCGCGTTTGATGATATCCAGCCCCAGCGTGTGGAAGGTGGAGATCATCAGCCCACGAGCCTCTTTGCGCCCCAGCGTCTGCCCGACACGCTCTTTCATCTCGCGCGCTGCTTTATTGGTAAAGGTCACCGCTGCGATATGTCGCGCCTGATAACCGCAGTCACGGATCAGATGGGCGATTTTATTGGTGATCACACGAGTTTTACCGGAACCCGCGCCCGCCAGCACCAGGCAGGGGCCGGTAACGAATTCGACAGCTTGTTGTTGGCCGGGGTTTAGACGCATAGAAAAATCGCTCAATGAAAGTCGGGAGGGGGAAATAACAGCGTGGTAGTATAGCCAGCCTCATCCTTACCACTCAAGGCACGATCATGGCAAAAACAGCAGCAGCACTGCATATCCTTGTAAAAGAAGAGAAACTGGCTCAGGAACTTCTGGAGCAGATCAAGAACGGCGCCGATTTTGGCAAGCTGGCGAAGAAACATTCCATTTGCCCGTCAGGCAAACGCGGCGGTGATTTAGGGGAATTTCGCCAGGGTCAGATGGTTCCGGCGTTTGATAAAGTGGTGTTCTCTTGTCCGGTGCTGGAGCCAACCGGCCCGCTGCATACCCAGTTCGGGTATCACATCATTAAGGTGCTGTACCGCAACTAACAGCAAGGCCTTCTCCCGGAGAAGGCCTTGAGTGTTTTCTCCCTCTCCCTGTGGGAGAGGGCATCAGCGCACACTTAACCCGCAACAGCAATACGTTTCATATCCGTCATATAGCCACGCAGTTTTTTACCTACCTGCTCAATTGCATGGCTGCGAATCGCATCATTTACATCACGCAGTTGCGCGTTATCTACCGCACCTTCTGGAATAGCTTTACCCAGATCGCCCGGCTGCAGCTCTGCCATAAACGGTTTCAGCAGCGGTACGCAAGCGTAAGAGAACAGATAGTTACCGTATTCTGCGGTATCAGAGATAACCACGTTCATTTCGTACAGACGCTTACGGGCGATGGTGTTGGCAATCAGCGGCAGCTCATGCAGTGATTCATAGTATGCCGACTCTTCAATGATGCCGGAATCAACCATGGTTTCGAACGCCAGCTCAACGCCTGCTTTCACCATCGCGATCATCAGCACACCTTTATCGAAGTACTCCTGCTCGCCGATTTTACCTTCATACTGCGGTGCGGTTTCGAACGCGGTTTTGCCGGTCTCTTCACGCCAGGTCAGCAGTTTCTTATCATCATTAGCCCAGTCTGCCATCATGCCAGAGGAGAATTCACCGGAGATGATGTCGTCCATATGTTTCTGGAACAGCGGCGCCATGATCTCTTTCAGTTGTTCTGACAGCGCATAAGCACGCAGTTTCGCCGGGTTAGAGAGCCTGTCCATCATCAGGGTGATGCCGCCCTGCTTCAGGGCTTCGGTGATGGTTTCCCAGCCGAACTGAATCAGTTTTTCTGCATATGCCGGGTCGGTGCCCTCTTCCACCAGCTTGTCGAAGCACAGCAGAGAACCAGCCTGCAACATACCGCACAGGATAGTTTGCTCGCCCATCAGGTCTGATTTCACTTCCGCAACGAAAGAGGATTCCAGAACGCCGGCACGATGACCGCCTGTTGCTGCCGCCCAGGCTTTAGCGATCGCCATGCCTTCGCCTTTCGGATCGTTTTCCGGGTGAACGGCAATCAGCGTCGGTACGCCGAATCCACGTTTATACTCTTCACGCACTTCGGTGCCAGGGCATTTCGGCGCAACCATTACTACAGTGATGTCTTTACGGATCTGCTCGCCCACTTCGACGATGTTGAAACCATGCGAGTAACCCAGCGCCGCACCATCTTTCATCAGCGGTTGAACGGAACGCACTACGTCAGAGTGCTGCTTGTCCGGCGTCAGGTTAACCACCAGATCCGCCTGCGGGATCAGTTCTTCGTAAGTACCTACCTTAAAACCGTTTTCAGTCGCTTTACGCCAGGACGCGCGCTTCTCAGCGATCGCTTCTTTACGCAGGGCGTAGGAGATATCGAGACCAGAATCACGCATGTTCAGGCCCTGGTTCAGACCCTGCGCGCCACAACCGACGATGACCACTTTTTTACCCTGAAGGTAGCTCGCGCCGTCAGCGAACTCGTCGCGCCCCATAAAGCGACATTTGCCCAGTTGTGCCAGCTGCTGGCGCAGATTCAGTGTATTGAAGTAGTTAGCCATGGTGATTCCTCGTGATGTTGTGCTTCTTATTGTTCGGTTCGCTGTTGAGCGAGAATGTCACCACATTACAACAGGAAATTTATTGCGGAAATTGATATATTCACAACGTCATATTGCAATTTCTGCAACGTCATAACCGGGGGTTAAGCCTGTGGATTTACGCGACCTGAAAATGTTTCTGCATCTGGCGGAAAGCCGCCATTTTGGCCGTAGCGCGCGGGCAATGCACGTCAGCCCCTCCACGCTTTCCCGACAGATTCAGCGCCTGGAAGAAGATCTCGGCCAACCGCTGTTTGTGCGCGATAACCGCACGGTAACGCTGACGGAAGCGGGCGAAGAGCTGCGTGTTTTCGCCCAGCAAACGTTGTTACAGTATCAGCAATTGCGCCACACCATCGACCAGCAAGGGCCGTCCCTCTCTGGCGAATTACATATTTTCTGTTCGGTGACTGCCGCTTACAGCCATCTGCCGCCGATTCTCGACCGATTCCGCGCGGAGCATCCATCGGTGGAAATTAAGCTCACCACCGGTGATGCGGCGGATGCAATGGAAAAAGTGGTTACCGGAGAAGCGGATCTGGCGATTGCCGGGAAGCCGGAGACTCTGCCAGGCGCGGTGGCGTTTTCGATGCTGGAGAACCTGGCGGTGGTGCTGATCGCGCCCGCGCTGCCCTGCCCGGTGCGTAATCAGGTCTCAGTAGAACAACCGGACTGGTCGACGATTCCCTTCATCATGGCCGATCAGGGACCAGTACGCCGCCGCATTGAGTTGTGGTTTCGACGCAATAAAATCAGTAACCCGATGATTTACGCCACGGTTGGCGGGCATGAAGCGATGGTATCGATGGTGGCACTTGGCTGTGGCGTGGCGCTGCTGCCGGAAGTGGTACTGGATAACAGCCCGGAGCCAGTGCGTAATCGTGTGATGATTTTAGAGCGTAGCGATGAGAAAACGCCGTTTGAGCTGGGCGTTTGTGCGCAAAAAAAGCGGCTACATGAGCCGCTGATTGAGGCGTTCTGGAAGATTTTGCCGAACCATTAACCCGCCAAAAAGAACCTGAACGCCGGGTTATTGGTTTCGTCGTGGCAATCGTAGCCCAGCTCATTCAGCCGGGTTTCGAAATCCGGTTCATGATCGCCCAGCTCGAACGCTGCCAGTACACGCCCGTAGTCGGTGCCATGACTGCGATAGTGGAACAAAGAGATATTCCAGTGCGTCCCCAGCGTGTTGAGGAAGCGCAGCAGCGCGCCCGGTGATTCCGGGAATTCGAAGCTGTAGAGGCGTTCCTGCAACGGATGCGATGGACGCCCGCCAACCATATAGCGCACATGCAACTTCGCCATTTCGTCGTCGGAGAGATCAACCACGCTGTAGCCGCCGTCGCTGAGCATCTGCAAAATTTCTTTGCGCTCTTCAAGGCCGCGACTTAAGCGCACACCGACAAAAATACAGGCATCTTTAGCATCAGCGAAACGGTAGTTGAACTCTGTGACCGAGCGCCCGCCAAGCAACTGGCAGAACTTCAGAAAGCTGCCCTTCTCTTCCGGGATGGTCACCGCCAGCAACGCTTCACGCTGTTCGCCCAGTTCGCAGCGTTCCGAGACGTAGCGCAGACCGTGGAAGTTCACGTTGGCTCCAGAAAGAATATGCGCCAGCCGCTCACCGCGAATGTTGTGCTGAGCGATGTACTTTTTCATCCCCGCCAGCGCCAGCGCGCCAGACGGTTCCGCCACTGCGCGCACATCTTCGAATAAGTCTTTCATCGCTGCGCAGATGGCATCGCTATCGACGGTGATGATGTCGTCGAGATACTCCCGGCACAAACGGAAGGTTTCGTCGCCGATGCGTTTTACCGCAACACCTTCGGCGAATAGCCCCACGCGCGGCAGATCAACCGGATGACCCGCATCCAGTGCCGCTTTCAGGCAGGCTGAATCTTCCGCTTCTACGGCGATCACTTTGATTTGCGGCATCAGTTGTTTGATCAACACAGCCACGCCCGCCGCCAGGCCACCGCCACCAACCGGCACAAATACGCGGTCGAGATGGGCGTCCTGCTGGAGCAGTTCCAGCGCCAGCGTGCCTTGCCCGGCGATCACCATCGGATGATCGAACGGCGGCACCCAGGTGAAGCCCTGCTGCTGCGACAGTTCGATTGCTTTCGCTTTCGCTTCATCAAAGTTCGCGCCGTGAAGCAGCACCTCACCGCCGAAGCCGCGCACCGCGTCGACTTTGATGTCGGCGGTAGCGGTTGGCATGACGATGAGCGCCTTCACACCTAACCGAGCGGAGGAAAACGCGACACCTTGCGCATGGTTACCCGCCGAGGCGGTGATCACACCGTGCGCTTTCTGTTCTTCCGTCAGACCTGCCATCATGGCGTATGCGCCGCGCAGCTTGAAGCTGTGCACTGGCTGGCGGTCTTCGCGCTTCACCAGTATCACGTTATCAAGACGCGACGACAGTTTTTCCATTTTCTGTAGCGGCGTGACCTGTGCCGCTTCATAGACCGGCGCACGTAGCACCGCTCTTAAATATTCGGCACCTTCCGGGGCGCCTGACAGGGGTTGCGAGTCAGCCATTATTAACCCCCCAGTTTCGATTTATCGCGCACCGCACCTTTGTCGGCGCTGGTCGCCAGGCTGGCGTAGGCGCGCAAAGCAAAGGAAACCTGACGTTCACGGTTTTTCGGCGTCCAGGCTTTGTCGCCACGGGCTTCCTGCGCTTCACGACGCGCCGCCAGTTCGGCATCGCTTACCTGCAACTGAATGCCACGGTTCGGAATGTCGATGGCGATCAGGTCACCATCTTCAATCAGGCCAATGCTACCGCCGCTCGCCGCTTCCGGCGAGACGTGGCCGATGGAAAGACCAGAAGTGCCGCCGGAGAAGCGTCCATCGGTGATCAGCGCACAGGCTTTGCCAAGACCCATCGATTTCAGGAAACTGGTTGGATAGAGCATTTCCTGCATCCCCGGTCCGCCTTTCGGGCCTTCGTAGCGAATAACAACCACATCGCCAGCGACAACTTTACCGCCAAGAATCGCTTCTACCGCGTCATCCTGGCTTTCGTACACTTTCGCCGGGCCAGTGAATTTGAGGATGCTGTCATCGACGCCTGCCGTTTTAACGATGCAGCCATTTTCCGCGAAGTTACCGTAAAGTACCGCCAGGCCACCGTCTTTGCTGTAGGCGTGCTCCAGCGAGCGGATGCAGCCGTTTGCGCGATCGTCATCGAGAGAATCCCAACGGCAATCCTGCGAGAATGCCTGTGTAGTGCGGATTCCAGCCGGGCCAGCGCGGAACATATTTTTCACCGCATCATCCTGAGTCAGCATGACATCGTATTGTTCCAGCGTTTGCGACAAGGTCAGGCCGAGTACGTTTTTCACATTGCGATTCAACAACCCGGCACGATCCAGTTCGCCGAGAATACCGATCACGCCACCAGCACGATGAACATCTTCCATATGGTATTTCTGGGTGCTCGGCGCAACTTTGCACAACTGCGGGACTTTACGCGAAAGTTTGTCGATATCACTCATGGTGAAGTCGATTTCCGCTTCTTGTGCCGCCGCCAGCAGGTGAAGAACCGTATTGGTAGAGCCGCCCATCGCGATATCCAACGTCATGGCGTTTTCAAACGCCGCTTTACTGGCGATATTACGTGGCAGTGCGCTTTCGTCGTTTTGCTCGTAGTAACGTTTGGTCAATTCAACAATGCGTTTACCGGCATTGAGGAACAGCTGCTTACGATCCGCGTGGGTTGCCAGTAGCGAGCCGTTGCCTGGCTGCGACAGACCCAGAGCTTCGGTCAGGCAGTTCATCGAGTTAGCGGTGAACATCCCGGAGCAGGAACCACAGGTTGGACAGGCCGAACGTTCAACCTGATCGCTCTGGGAGTCAGAAACTTTCGGATCTGCCCCCTGGATCATCGCATCAACCAGATCAAGCTTGATTAACTGATCGGATAGTTTGGTTTTCCCGGCCTCCATCGGACCACCGGAAACAAAGATCACCGGAATATTCAGGCGCAGAGAGGCCATCAGCATCCCCGGGGTGATTTTGTCGCAGTTGGAGATGCAGACCATCGCGTCGGCGCAGTGGGCGTTGACCATATACTCAACAGAATCAGCGATCAGTTCGCGAGACGGCAGTGAATAAAGCATCCCCCCGTGACCCATGGCGATCCCATCATCCACCGCAATGGTGTTGAATTCTTTGGCAACGCCGCCAGCCGCTTCAATTTGTTCAGCGACCAGTTTACCGAGATCGCGCAGATGGACGTGCCCCGGTACAAATTGAGTGAACGAGTTCACAACAGCGATAATCGGCTTACCGAAATCAGCGTCGGTCATTCCAGTGGCGCGCCACAGCGCACGAGCACCCGCCATATTACGACCATGAGTGGTGGTGGCGGAACGGTACTTAGGCATACTTTATTTACTCCCAGTGTCTGTCTCGTAAATGGGACGGTGCGTGCCGTCCCATTTTTTGTATTTATTGATTAACCTGATCCAACCAGCCCCATTTATCTTCGGTTTCGCCGGTGAAGAGGCCGAAGAAGGCTTGCTGGATGCGTTTGGTGACCGGGCCACAACGGCCTTCGCCCACCTGAATACCGTCGACGCTGCGCACTGGCGTGATTTCAGCCGCTGTACCGGACATAAACACTTCATCCGCCAGATACAGTGATTCACGCGACAGCACCTGCTCACGCACTTCAATTCCCAGCTCTTTCGCCAGTTTGATGATGGCGTCACGGGTAATACCCGGCAGCGCGGATGAGGTAAACGGTGGGGTGAACAGCACGCCGTCTTTCACTTCAAACAGGTTTTCGCCTGCACCTTCAGAGATGTAACCATTCACATCCAGCGCGATACCTTCCTGATAACCGTGGCGGCGCGCTTCGCTGCCAACCAGCAGGGAAGAGAGGTAGTTCCCCCCCGCTTTCGCAGCGGTTGGAATGGTGTTTGGCGCCGCGCGGTTCCAGGAAGAAACCATCGCGTCGATCCCCTGCTCCAGTGCTTCCGCGCCCAGATAAGCTCCCCACGGGAAAGCGGCAATAATCACGTCGGTGGTGTATCCCGCTGGTGGGTTAACGCCCATGCCAACATCACCTACGAAGATCAGCGGACGGATATAGGCGCTGGTGAGATTGTTTTTACGGATCACTTCGCGGCAAGCTTCCATCAGCTCATCAATGCTCTGCGAAACCGGGAAGCGGTAAATTTTGGCAGAGTCATGCAGACGTTGCATATGCTCACGATGACGGAATACAACTGGACCTTTATGCGAGTCGTAGCAACGGATGCCTTCAAAAACCGAGGTGCCATAGTGCAGCGCATGCGACATCACATGCACCTTCGCGTCTTCCCAGCGAACCATCTCCCCATTGAACCAAATGTAATCAGCTTTCTTCGTGGTCATTTTTATATTCCTTTTGCGCTCAGGCGCGGATTTGTTGTGATGTGGTTGTGCTCTGGCAGATAGCAACGTGTGCGACGTCTACCAGTTTATTTAACTGACTAAACAGTAAGTCGACCGAACGCGGGCTGGCAACGGTCAATTCAATATTTATATTTTGTGCATCGCTGGCGGCAGCCATATTCATTGAGCAGACGTGGAAACCACGATGACGCACCACGCGTAAAACACGTTCTAAGGTTTCCGGATTGAAGCGAGCCGATACATTGACCTGATGTTGCATCATGATAATTTCTCCAACATTTCTGAATTACTGGCGCCAGGCGGCACCAGCGGCCAGACGTTCTCAAGTTCGTCGATTGAGACATGAAGCAGGTATGGCCCATCACTGTTCAGCATGGTGTCGAGTGCCGCTTCAACCTGGTCTTTACGGGTGATGTGTTGGCCAGGGATGCCGAAGGCGCTGGCTAACATGAGGAAATCAGGGTTATCGGTAAGGGTGGTTTCGCTATATCGTTCCTGGAAAAACAGTTGCTGCCATTGTCGAACCATCCCTAACCGCTGGTTATCGAGTAAGACGATTTTCAACGGTAACTGCTTGCGTTTTACGGTGCCCAGCTCTTGTACATTCATCATGAAAGAACCGTCACCGGAGATACAAACGACAGTATCGTTCGGTCGCGCGACTTGTGCGCCAACCGCCGCCGGTAAACCGAAGCCCATAGTGCCTAAACCGCTTGAAGTGATGAAATTTTCCGGGCGAGTGTGGGCGATGTGCTGCGCAGCCCACATCTGATGCTGCCCCACATCCGTGGTCACAACGCAATCCGCAGGTTTACGATCCGACAGTTGTTTTAACAACAACGGCGCGTAGATAGCATCTCCAGGATGATCGTAACGCCAGGCATGTTCACTACGCATTTGTGCGCAGTATTGCTGCCATTCATCGATATTTAACGATTGCTGTAACGCAGGCAACAGCGTGTTTAAATCGCCTTGTAATGCCACATGCGCCTGACGCAGCTTGTTCATTTCTGCCGGGTCGATATCCATATGGATCACGCTGGCATGTAGCGCGAACGTGTTAAGTTTGCCGGTAACCCGGTCATCAAAACGTGCCCCCACGGCGATCAGCAGGTCACATTCCTGCACCGCGAAGTTCGCCGCTTTGGTGCCGTGCATCCCCAACATCCCCAGATAGTACGGATAACCTGCTTCAACTGCGCCCAGCCCTTTCAGCGTGCAGGTGGCAGGCATTTTTGTGGCAGCGAGAAATTCATGTAGAGCAGGAACCGCCTGCGCCATACCCACGCCGCCGCCAACATACAGCATCGGTTTTTGCGCTTTTGCCAGCATCTGGCGCGCTTGCTCGACTTCGGCATGTGGGAAAGTCACTTCGTTTTCAACGGTGGTGAACCAGGGTTCCAGATCGCCGCAGGCTAACTGGATATCTTTAGGGATATCGACCAGAACCGGACCGGGACGACCTGAGCTGGCGACATCAAACGCTTCGGCCATGATGCGTGGTAATTCTTCCAGCGACTGCACCAGGAAGCTGTGTTTGGTACAGGCTAACGACAATCCCAGGACATCAACCTCCTGAAATGCATCGGTGCCGATGAACGGTGCAGATACCTGACCGGTGATGGCAACTACAGGGATGGAATCTAACAGCGCGTCCGCAAGTCCGGTGATCAGGTTGGTTGCGCCAGGGCCAGAAGTGGCGATGCACACGCCCGTTTTACCGGTAGCACGGGCATAACCGATAGCCGCCATTACCGCGCCCTGTTCATGCCGGCACAGCAAGTGTTCTACGCCACCGTCATACAATGCATCGTAAACAGGCATAATTGCGCCACCCGGATAACCGAAAACGGTGTTCACACCCTGTGCCCGCAAAGCATGTACCACCCACTGTGCGCCATTCATAGTTAGTTCCCCGTCCTGAATGTTGAGAAACAGAATTTTGTGCTGTTATTCATTGCCTGCTCCTCGATTATGTTTTTAAGGTCAAAAAAAACCCCCGAACCTTTCGGTGCGGGGGTCTTAGTTCGTTAAGGCTTGATCTCTAAGCCTTTCCTCGTCCAAGTGCAGCCCCGCACGGTGGGATAATAATCACCACCACGCTAATCACGACCAGGCTAATCACTCGTAGAAGGACTGTCATTTTGTCTTTTCTTGCATCTTGTTCGAAGGAATGCCTAAAGAGTTACCATAGATTTTGCGAATAGCACAAGATATTTTTTGGCCGCTTTTTATGACTCTCATAATAATTTCTATAAAAACCATTGTTTTTTATATAAAAATTTGTGAGTGAAAAAAATTCAATTTCCGTATAATTCTCGCGCTCTTCGAGTGGCAGTTTTTTGTGCTTTTTATTTTTGCGAGAGTGATTCCATCACTAATACAACTCAAATTACTTTGCACAAATAAACGGGAATCAGCCGCTAAATAACACAATTTCGCAGACTACAGCAGGGATCTCTTATGTTCATAATGGTGACTTAAGGAGGACTTATGTCACTGTCAATTGTTCATACTCGTGCCGCCCTGGGAGTCAATGCTCCCCCGATCACTGTTGAGGTACATATCAGTAAAGGTTTGCCAGGGTTAACAATGGTGGGCTTACCAGAAACAACGGTGAAAGAAGCTCGCGATCGCGTGCGCAGCGCCATTATCAATAGCGGATATGAATATCCGGCGAAAAAAATCACCATCAACCTTGCTCCAGCCGATCTGCCAAAAGAAGGGGGACGATATGATTTACCTATCGCCATTGCGTTGCTGGCGGCCTCAGAACAGCTTACAGCCAATAAGTTAGATGAATATGAATTAGTCGGAGAACTGGCGCTTACAGGCGCTCTGCGTGGCGTTCCAGGCGCAATCTCCAGTGCAACTGAAGCCATTAAGTCGGGCAGAAAAATTATCGTCTCGAAAGACAACGAAGATGAAGTGGGGTTAATTAACGGTGAAGGATGCCTGATAGCCGATCATCTGCAGGCTGTCTGTGCATTTCTGGAAGGTAAACACGCTCTCGAACGCCCGAAACCAACTGATGTAGTATCCCGTGCATTACAACATGATCTCAGTGATGTTGTCGGTCAGGAGCAAGGAAAGCGAGGACTGGAAATTACTGCTGCTGGCGGACACAACCTTTTATTGATTGGACCGCCGGGAACAGGCAAAACGATGCTCGCCAGCCGTATTAATGGCCTGTTGCCAGATTTAAGCAATGAAGAAGCACTGGAGAGTGCCGCAATATTAAGCCTGGTAAATGCCGAATCAGTGCAAAAACAATGGCGGCAGCGCCCGTTCCGCTCACCGCACCACAGTGCGTCGTTAACTGCGATGGTGGGCGGTAGCGCAATTCCCGGGCCTGGTGAAATTTCGCTGGCGCATAACGGCGTACTTTTTCTTGATGAACTACCTGAATTTGAACGGCGTACACTGGATGCCTTGCGGGAACCCATAGAGTCAGGGCAAATCCATCTTTCACGCACACGAGCAAAAATAACCTATCCAGCCCGTTTCCAGCTTGTTGCGGCGATGAATCCCAGCCCAACAGGGCATTATCAAGGGAACCATAACCGCTGCACGCCGGAACAAACGCTGCGTTATCTCAACCGACTCTCCGGTCCCTTTCTTGACCGCTTTGACCTCTCACTGGAGATCCCGCTACCGCCACCCGGTATTTTGAGCAAAGCGGTCATTCAGGGGGAAAGCAGCGCCACCGTTAAACAACGCGTAATGGCCGCCAGAGAGCGCCAATTTAAGCGGCAGAATAAACTGAATGCCTGGCTGGATAGTCCGGAAATACGACAATTTTGCAAGCTTGAGAGCGAGGACGCACAGTGGCTGGAAGAAACGCTGATCCATCTGGGATTATCTATTCGTGCCTGGCAGCGGTTACTGAAAGTATCAAGAACCATAGCTGATATTGATCAGTCTGACGTCATCACACGTCAGCATTTACAAGAGGCCGTAAGTTATCGGGCTATCGACCGTTTGCTCATCCATTTGCAAAAACTGCTGACGTAAAAAAAGGGCATTTCGCCCTTTTTATTAATCGTCGGAATCGGTGTAGTCTTCAGCACCTTCGACCTGCGGTTTACCGCCGGAAAGAGTGTGAAAACGTTTTGGACGCTTGATACGCGTCATATACTTGGACCACACGCGTTCTGCTTCTGTCACTGGCTCACGTTCGCCACGGCATACTGCTACGAAGAGTTTCTCTTCCTCGGTAACCGGCTCGCGTTTGCCGAGATCCAGCTCATTGAAGGCATAACCATGACGTTCAAGCAGTTGTGCCTCTTTGATGGTGAAATCACCATGACGAGAGAATCCACGTGGATAATGTTTATTGTCGAAATATCGATTAGTCGTCGTAAAGCTTTCCGCCATCCTGCACGCTCCTAATTCTTTGACCGAGCTAGTTATGGCGCGGAGTATTAGTTACGCTTGACAGAGTGTAAAACAAAACATTTAAATCATAACGACAAATAATTTTGCGGAGAGCACTGTGGATACGGAATTGTTAAAAACTTTCCTGGAAGTTAGCCGAACGCGTCACTTTGGCCGAGCGGCTGAATCGCTCTATCTGACCCAGTCAGCAGTGAGCTTTCGGATCAGACAACTGGAAAATCAGCTGGGTGTGAATCTTTTCACCCGTCACAGAAACAATATCCGTTTAACCGCTGCCGGTGAAAAGCTGTTGCCTTATGCAGAAACACTCATGAGCACCTGGCAGACCGCTCGTAAGGAGGTAGCGCATACCTCACGACATAATGAGTTTTCTATCGGTGCCAGCGCCTCGTTGTGGGAATGTATGCTTAATCAGTGGCTGGGGCGCTTGTATCAAAATCAGGATGCCCATACAGGCTTACAGTTCGAAGCGCGAATTGCCCAACGGCAGTCTCTGGTAAAACAGTTGCATGAACGCCAGCTTGATCTTCTTATTACTACTGAAGCGCCCAAAATGGATGAATTTAGTAGTCAGTTACTGGGGCATTTTACTTTAGCACTCTATACCAGTGCCCCTTCTAAGCTAAAAGGTGAGCTTAACTATCTCCGTCTGGAATGGGGGCCGGATTTTCAACAACATGAGGCTGGTTTAATCGGTGCTGATGAAGTTCCAATGCTAACAACCAGTTCTGCTGAACTGGCACAGCAACAGATTGCGATGCTTAATGGTTGCACATGGCTACCGGTGAGTTGGGCACGTAAGAAAGGTGGGCTACATACCGTTGTCGACAGCACAACTCTTTCACGTCCTCTTTATGCTATATGGCTGCAAAATAGCGATAAACACGCGTTGATTCGCGATCTATTGAAAATTAACGTGCTGGATGATGTGTATTAATCAAAATAGCCGGCAAGGATGCCGATGGAAGGATTTACTTCGAAGAGGGTTATTTCAGACAAAAAAAATCCTTAGCTTTCGCTAAGGATGATTTCTGGCAGGGGCGGAGAGACTCGAACTCCCAACACCCGGTTTTGGAGACCGGTGCTCTACCAATTGAACTACGCCCCTAATTAGGGTGGCGGAACGGACGGGACTCGAACCCGCGACCCCCTGCGTGACAGGCAGGTATTCTAACCGACTGAACTACCGCTC
>NZ_SZVK01000044.1:0-35218 GCF_005280595.1 Escherichia sp. MR
CTGATAGAAACAGAAGCCACTGGAGCACCTCAAAAACACCATCATACACTAAATCAGTAAGTTGGCAGCATCACCCGCCAATGATAGCTATCGGGATGAACTCGGATATCGGGCTGCTGGGGATTTTTGGCGCAACCATCGCAGCAGGATTTATCACCACATTATTAGCGCCGCTTATTGGTCGCTTAATGCCTTTGTTCCCACCGCTGGTTACCGGTGTGGTTATTACCTCTATCGGGCTGAGTATTATTCAGGTGGGCATTGATTGGGCTGCGGGAGGTAAAGGAAATCCGCAATATGGTAATCCCGTTTATTTAGGAATCTCCTTCGCAGTCTTAATTTTCATCTTGCTTATTACTCGCTATGCAAAAGGATTTATGTCCAATGTCGCCGTATTACTGGGGATTGTATTTGGCTTTTTACTTTCGTGGATGATGAATGAAGTCAATTTATCCGGGCTGCATGATGCTTCGTGGTTTGCGATTGTTACGCCGATGTCGTTTGGTATGCCGATTTTCGACCCCGTTTCTATTTTGACCATGACCGCACAGTACTCATCATCGTATTTATTGAGTCGATGGGGATGTTCCTGGCACTGGGTGAAATAGTCGGTCGTAAGCTCTCTTCGCACGACATTATTCGCGGGCTGCGCGTGGATGGCGTAGGAACCATGATCGGCGGAACGTTTAACAGTTTTCCGCATACATCTTTTTCACAAAACGTCGGTCTGGTCAGCGTGACGCGCGTTCATAGCCGCTGGGTGTGTATTTCTTCGGGGATTATTTTAATTCTGTTCGGCATGGTGCCCAAAATGGCGGTGCTGGTGGCTTCCATTCCGCAATTTGTGCTGGGCGGCGCGGGGCTGGTGATGTTCGGCATGGTGCTGGCTACAGGGATTCGGATTCTGTCGCGCTGTAACTACACCACCAACCGTTACAACCTCTATATTGTGGCAATCAGTCTCGGCGTTGGCATGACTCCGACGCTTTCTCACGATTTTTTTTCTAAATTACCGACCGTACTGCAACCGTTGCTGCATAGCGGCATTATGCTCGCAACCCTTAGCGCCGTTGTGCTGAACGTCTTCTTTAATGGCTATCAGCATCATGCTGACCTGGTAAAGGAATCCGTCTCTGATAAAGATCTAAAAGTCAGGACAGTACGTATGTGGCTTCTGATGCGCAAGCTGAAGAAAAATGAGCATGGAGAATAATATGAATCTTTTAATGCGCGCTATATTCAGTCTGTTATTACTCTTAATGATCTCCATTCCTGTCATTTCTGACTGCGTTGCAATGGCTATTGAAAGCCGCTTCAAATATATGATGTTGCTTTTTTAAATGGTCTTTCTCTGTCGGCATCCGCTCAAAACGGGCGGTTGTCGATAAACGCTCACTTGGTTAATCATTTAACACTTCTGTTATCTATAATGACGAGTGATTAGAATTACATGTGAGAAATTATGCAAACGGAACACGTCATTTTACTGAATGCACAGGGAGTCCCTTCGGGTACACTGGAAAAATATGCTGCACACACGGCAAATACCCCCTTACATCTCGCGTTCTCCAGTTGGCTGTTTAATGCCAAAGGGCAATTATTAGTTACCCGCCGCGCACTGAGCAAAAAAGCATGGCCGGGTGTGTGGACAAACTCGGTTTGTGGGCATCCACAATTGGGAGAAAGCAACGAAGACGCGGTGATCCGCCGTTGCCGCTTTGAACTGGGTGTGGAAATAACATCACCAGAACCGGTCTATCCTGACTTTCACTACCGCGTCACCGATCCGAGTGGCATTGTCGAAAATGAAGTGTGCCCGGTATTTGCCGCACGCGTGGTCAGCGAGTTACAGCCCAACAATGATGAAGTGATGGATTATCAATGGTGTGATTTAGCAGATGTATTACGCGGTATTGATGCCACGCCGTGGGCATTCAGCCCGTGGATGGTGATGCAGGCAGCCAATAGCGAAGCCAGAAAACAATTGTCTGCATTTACACAGCTTAAATAAAAAACCCCGACGGTTGCCGGGGTTATGTGCTTACGCGTAATACTTATTTTACCGGACGCATCGCCGGGAACAGAATAACGTCGCGGATAGTATGGCTGTTGGTGAAAAGCATAACCATACGGTCGATACCAATTCCCAGACCTGCTGTCGGCGGCAGACCATGTTCCAGTGCAGTAACGTAATCTTCATCGTAGAACATTGCTTCATCGTCGCCTGCGTCTTTCGCCGCAACCTGATCCAGGAAACGCTGCGCCTGATCTTCTGCATCGTTCAGTTCGCTAAAGCCGTTACCAATCTCACGACCGCCAATAAAGAATTCAAAGCGATCGGTGATTTCCGGGTTGACGTCGTTACGACGCGCCAGCGGAGAAACTTCAGCCGGGTATTCAGTAATGAAGGTCGGCTGAATCAGATTCGCTTCTGCCACTTCGTCAAAGATCTCGGTCACAATACGACCCAGCCCCCAGCTCTTCTCAACGTGAATGCCGAGAGATTCAGCAATCGCTTTCGCAGAGTCAAAGTTATCCAGGTCTGCCATGTCGGTTTCCGGGCGATATTTCTTAATCGCTTCACGCATGGTCAGTTTTTCGAACGGCTTACCGAAGTCCAGTACCACATCACCGTAGGTTACTTCAGTCTTACCGAGAATATCCTGAGCCAGAGTGCGGAACAGCGATTCGGTCAGTTCGATCAGATCTTTGTAATCCGCGTAAGCCATATAGAGTTCCATCATGGTGAACTCTGGGTTATGGCGCACGGAGATACCTTCGTTACGGAAGTTACGGTTGATTTCGAACACGCGTTCAAAACCGCCAACCACCAGACGCTTGAGGTACAGTTCCGGCGCAATACGCAGGTACATGTCGAGATCCAGCGCGTTGTGATGGGTGATAAATGGACGCGCAGCCGCACCGCCCGGGATCACCTGCATCATCGGGGTTTCAACTTCCATAAAGCCGCGATTCACCATGAACTGGCGAATGCCAGAGAGGATCTGTGAACGCACTTTAAAGGTGTTGCGGGAATCATCGTTAGAGATGAGATCCAGATAACGCTGACGATAACGCGCTTCCTGATCTTGCAAGCCGTGGAATTTGTCTGGCAGCGGGCGCAGTGCTTTGGTCAGCAGACGCAGCTCGGTGCAGTGAATAGACAGCTCGCCGGTTTTGGTTTTAAACAGCTTACCTTTTGCGCCGATAATATCGCCAAGATCCCATTTCTTAAATTGATCGTTATAAACGCCTTCCGGCAGATCATCACGAGCTACATACAGCTGAATGCGACCACCGACGTCCTGCAGGGTAACGAAAGAGGCTTTACCCATAATTCGGCGAGTCATCATGCGACCAGCTACAGCAACTTCGATGTTCAACTCTTCCAGCTCTTCGTTCTCTTTACCGTCGAAGTCTGTATGCAGTTGGTCAGAAGTATGGTCGCGACGAAAATCATTCGGAAAGGCAATCCCCTGCTCGCGCAGGTTCGCCAGCTTTTCGCGACGAGTTTTCAGTTCATTGTTAAGATCGGTTACCGCGTCAGTGCCTTGTACGTGTTGTTCAGACATGTTGGTTCCTTATAACCCAGCTTTCAAACTTGCTTCGATAAATTGATCCAGGCTGCCATCCAGCACTGCCTGCGTGTTGCGGGTTTCAACCCCGGTGCGCAGATCTTTAATGCGGGAGTCATCAAGGACATAAGAACGAATCTGGCTGCCCCAGCCGATGTCAGATTTATTGTCTTCCATCGCCTGTTTCTCAGCATTCTTCTTCTGCATCTCCAGTTCATAAAGTTTTGCTTTCATCTGCTTCATGGCCTGGTCTTTGTTCTTGTGCTGGGAACGGTCGTTCTGGCACTGGGTCACAATCCCGGTCGGGATGTGAGTAATACGCACCGCAGATTCGGTACGGTTAACGTGCTGACCGCCCGCACCGGACGCGCGATAGACATCAATGCGCAGATCCGCTGGGTTGATTTCGATATCAATATCGTCATCCACTTCTGGGTAAACAAACGCGGAACTAAACGACGTGTGGCGACGACCGCCGGAGTCAAACGGGCTTTTACGCACCAGACGGTGAACACCGGTTTCTGTGCGCAGCCAACCATAAGCGTAATCGCCGGAGATCTTGATAGTCACGGATTTGATACCCGCTACTTCACCTTCCGACTCTTCGATAATTTCAGTTTTGAAACCGCGCGATTCTGCCCAGCGCAGATACATACGCTCAAGCATACTTGCCCAGTCCTGCGCTTCCGTACCGCCGGAACCAGCCTGGATATCAAGGTAGCAGTCGGCGCTGTCATATTCGCCGGAGAACATGCGGCGGAACTCAAGCTGCGCCAGTTTTTCTTCCAGGGCGTCGAGTTCAGCAACGGCTTCGTTAAAGGTTTCTTCGTCGTCAGCTTCTACAGCCAGTTCCAGCAGACCGGAAACATCTTCCAGCCCTTGTTTCATTTGGTCGAGGGTATCGACAACAGCCTCGAGGGAGGAACGCTCTTTACCCAGCGCCTGTGCGCGTTCGGGTTCGTTCCAGACATCCGGCTGTTCCAGCTCGGCGTTTACTTCTTCCAGACGCTCTTTCTTGGCGTCGTAGTCAAAGATACCCCCTAAGAACGTCGGAGCGTTCCGTGAGGTCCTGAATGCGATTATTTACCGGATTAATTTCAAACATGGTCTGATTTCTTTTATTGAGCTAGTCAAAATGCGGTGATAAGAGCGGGATTGTACCCAATCCACACTCTTTTTTATAGAGAAGACGATGCTAAAGTGGCCAGATATTATCGATGATAATCTGTAGACTGCGGTTGCCGCGAAACTCGTTGATATCCAGCTTGTAGGCCAGTTGTACTTCACGAACGCCGTTATCCGGCCAGAGGGCGGTATCGACATTAAAAGCAATACCATCCAGCAGCGGGCCGCCGCCAACCGGTTCAACCATAACCTTCAGATGGCGCTCTCCCACCAACCGCTGTTGCAGCAGGCGAAAATGACCGTCAAACAGCGGTTCCGGGAACATCTGCCCCCACGGACCGGCATCACGCAGCAGTTGCGCAACTTCCATGGTCATCTCCGCTGCACTTAACGGGCCGTCGGAAACCACTTCACCCTGTAATAATGCCGGATCCAGCCACTCGGTAACCAGTTCGCCAAAGCGTTGCTGAAAGAGTTCGAATTTGTCCTCTTCCAGCGACAATCCTGCCGCCATCGCATGACCGCCAAACTTGAGCATCATGCCAGGGTAGAGCGTGTCTAACCGCTCCAGCGCATCACGCATATGCAATCCCTGGATGGAGCGACCAGAACCTTTCAGCGTACCGTCGCCCGCAGGCGCAAAGGCGATAACCGGACGATGAAAACGCTCTTTGATGCGCGAAGCCAGAATACCAACGACGCCCTGATGCCATTCAGGGTGATACATTGCCAGCCCGCCAGGTAGCGTATCGCGGCTACGCTCCAGTTGCTCGCACAAGGTCAGTGCTTCGACCTGCATTCCCTGTTCAATCTCTTTTCGCGTCTGGTTTAGTGCATCAAGCTCATTAGCCAGAACGCGCGCTTCGCCGATGTTGTCGCAAAGTAACAGTGCCACGCCAACGGACATATCATCCAGTCGTCCGGCGGCATTGAGACGCGGCCCCAGCGCAAAACCTAAATCGCTGGCAGCGAGTTTTTGTGCATCGCGGTTTGCCACTTCCAGCAGGGCTTTAATCCCCGGGCGGCATTTCCCGGCACGAATGCGACTCATCCCCTGCCAGGTCAGAATGCGATTATTGGCGTCCAGCGGCACTACGTCCGCCACCGTACCCAGCGCCACCAGATCCAGCAATTCCGCCAGATTCGGTATTGCGATACCACGCTCATCGAACCACCCCCGATCGCGCAAAAAGGTGCGTAACGCCAGCATCATATAAAACGCTACGCCAACGCCTGCTAGCGATTTCGACGGGAACTCGCAGTCACGCAGATTAGGATTAATAATGGCTTCCGCCGCAGGTAAAGTTTCGCCAGGCAAATGATGATCGGTAACAATAACCGGAATGCCCAACGAGCGAGCATGTTCAACTCCTGCGTGAGAAGAAATACCGTTATCAACCGTTACAATCAACTGCGCACCACGCGCATGAGCTTGATCGACCACTTCAGGACTTAAGCCGTAACCGTCTTCGAAACGGTTCGGTACAAGGTAGTCGATGTTGTCACAGCCGAGAGAACGCATCGCCAGCACGCTAAGAGCTGTGCTGGTGGCACCGTCGGCATCGAAATCCCCGACCACAATAATCCGCGTTCCTTCGCGAAAAGCGTTGTAAAGGATCTCAACGGCCTTTTCGACACCGCTCAGTTGCTGCCAGGGCAGCATACCTTTAACGCTGCGCTCCAGTTCCTGCGCGCTGCGCACGCCCCGACTGGCGTATAAACGCCGCAGCAAGGGGGGCAAGTCAGCGGGCAAGTCTGCCGTTTCGTCGACTTCACGACGACGAAGTTGTATCTGTTGTTTCACGCGAATTATTTACCGCTGGTCATTTTTTGATGTTCGTCGAGGAATTCTTTCATCGCTTTCGGCGGCTGGTAACCCGGAACAAGTGTGCCATTGCTCAGCACAACTGCCGGAGTACCGCTAACGCCAAGCTGTACGCCAAGTGCGTAATGGTCGGCAATATCAATATCGCAACTTGCCGGAGTGGCAGCTTTACCTGCCATCACATCATCAAACGCTTTGTTTTTATCTTTTGCACACCAGATGGCTTTCATTTGTTGTTCAGCCTGGCTCTCCAGCCCCTGGCGCGGGAACGCGAGATAACGCACGGTGATCCCCAGCGCGTTGTAGTCAGCCATCTGCTCATGCATTTTGTGGCAGTAACCGCAGGTAATGTCGGTAAACACGGTGATGACGTGCTTTTCTTGCGGCGCTTTGTAGATAATCATCTCTTTTTCCAGCGCATTCAGTTGCTTTAACAGCATCTGGTTGGTGACGTTGATCGGTGCCGCGCCGCTAACGTCATACATTGGCCCCTGAATGATGTGTTTACCATCATCGGTGATGTACAACACACCGCTGTTAGTCAGAACTGTCTTCATGCCTGCCACGGGTGCTGGCTGAATATCGCTGCTTTTAATGCCCATTTTGGCTAGCGTTTGTTGAATTGCCGTGTCATCAGCCTGAGCAAAGCCAGAAAACGCCGTCAACAAAGTAAACAACATAAAACCTTTCTTCATAAGTCATCCCGTTCTTTTCAGCTATCACGCCCGAGGGTGATGCTGTTGATGAAGTTGCCGCAGACGCTCAGTAGCGACATGCGTATAAATTTGCGTGGTGGAAAGATCGCTGTGGCCCAGTAGCATCTGTACCACGCGTAAATCCGCACCATGATTTAATAAATGAGTGGCAAAAGCGTGACGCAACACATGCGGTGACAGCTTTTCGCTGTCGATCCCCGCCAGCACGGCATAATGTTTAATGCGATGCCAGAAGGTTTGTCTCGTCATCTGCTGCGCACGCTGGCTGGGAAACAGTACATCAATCGACACACCGTTTAGCAACCACGGTCGCCCGTGTTCCAGATAGGTTTCCAGCCAGTAGACTGCCTCTTCACCTAACGGCACCAGGCGTTCTTTATTGCCTTTACCGATTACCCGCACCACGCCCTGACGCAAGCTGATATCGCTCATCGTCAACCCTACAAGTTCAGAGACACGCAATCCGGTAGCATACAGCACTTCGAGCATCGCTTTGTCGCGTAGCTCCAGAGGCTGATCAACCAACGGTGCCTGCAATAACCTTTCGACTTGCGCTTCACTTAAATCTTTCGGTAGACGCTGGGGTAATTTCGGCGAAGCAAGATGCGCACTGGGATCGTCTTCACGAAACTTTTCGCGATAAAGATACTGGAACAATCGGCGCACCGCACTCAGCAAACGAGCGGAACTGGTGGCTTTATACCCGCCTTCCAGCCGTTCTGCCAGTAATGCCTGTAAGTCGCCGCTTTGCGCCGTTGCCAGCGTCAATCCACGATGATGCAACCACTCCACCATCATTGACAGATCGCGACGATATGCGTTCAACGTATTTTCTGCCAGATTTTTCTCCAGCCACAGGGCATCAAGAAACTGCTCGATGCGTGCCAGATCCTGTTTCACTTGCGCCCCTTATCGTTACTCGTTTGATCCATTATGCCTTATTGTGCCGTGACTAAAGCGATTCTGATACACTAGCCGCAAAAGCCACAGCAGAATCGAGAAGCTTACGTTATGAATATGGGTCTTTTTTACGGTTCCAGCACCTGTTACACCGAAATGGCGGCAGAAAAAATCCGCGATATTATCGGCCCAGAACTGGTGACCTTACATAACCTCAAGGACGACTCCCCGAAATTAATGGAGCAGTACGATGTGCTCATTCTGGGTATCCCGACCTGGGATTTTGGCGAAATCCAGGAAGACTGGGAAGCCGTCTGGGATCAGCTCGACGACCTGAATCTCAAAGGTAAAATTGTTGCGCTATATGGATTAGGCGATCAACTGGGATATGGTGAGTGGTTCCTCGATGCACTCGGTATGCTGCATGACAAACTCTCGACCAAAGGCGTGAAGTTCGTCGGCTACTGGCCAACGGAAGGATATGAGTTTACCAGCCCGAAACCGGTGATTGCTGACGGACAACTGTTCGTGGGTCTGGCGCTGGACGAAACTAACCAGTATGACCTTAGCGACGAGCGTATTCAGAGCTGGTGTGAGCAAATCCTCAACGAAATGGCAGAGCATTACGCCTGAGATTACTGACGGCATAGCGCACTCGCTTTGCCGTCGCCATTATCTTTGCGTCTCCTGCTGTAACAAAATCCGCCGCAAATCCCGCCATTCGGCTTCATCCATGCTGTCTGCTGCCAGCCACAGATGCTGACGTTTGCCGCTATCAGAACGTAGACGCAACATCATGCCGCTTTTAATCATCCACGGCGCTTTGACGATGCTCCACTCCTGCCCCTGCCAGCGCAAACGCCCATCCATCAGCAGACGAATCTCTCCCTGGCGAGCATTAATGCGCCGCTGGCTGCGGACGCAATCAAACACCACCAGCGAAAGCAACACCAGCCATAACGGGGTGTAACTAAGCGGCCAGGGCATGAGCAAAATAACAGCGGCAACCAGCCCATGAATCAGCAAGGAAAGCCACTGCGCGCGCCAGGAGACGCGCAGTTCAGATTGCCACAGGACCACGTTCCCGGTTCCGTGTCTGGATGAGTCGGACCATCATTTCCAGTTCTGCATCGGCCGGTTTACCGTGATTCATCAGCCAGTTGAACAGATCGGGATCGTCACATTCCAGCAGACGAATAAAGATGCGTTTTTCGTCATCGCTTAAGCTGTCGTACTCATGTTCGAAAAACGGCATGATCGAAATATCAAGTTCGCGCATACCACGGCGGCATGCCCAATGAATGCGGGCTTTGTTGTTAATGTCCATCTTCTTCCTGTCTCACGAAAATCCAGTACCTGGCTATTGTAACGTGTTTTTCGACTTCTTTTGCGGGAATATCGGTAAACACAATCACGATCGCGAAATTAATCCACAACAATTCAAAGGCTTCATTTTTTTGGAAGTCACCTCGCAAAGCCTGGCTGAAGGCACAGATCGCGTAGTGAAAGCACTTGCAATGCCCCATAGCTCTTTTACCATTAGTCATTAATTACGCCGTTTGTAAAACAGGACTCCATTATGGCTTTTACACCTTTTCCTCCCCGTCAGCCTACGGCTTCTGCCCGTTTACCGTTGACACTGATGACGCTTGATGACTGGGCGCTTGCCACCATTACTGGCACGGACAGCGAAAAATATATACAAGGTCAGGTGACAGCAGATGTCAGCCAGATGACAGAAGATCAGCACCTGCTCGCCGCACATTGCGATGCTAAAGGTAAAATGTGGAGCAATTTGCGTCTGTTTCGCGATGGCGATGGCTTTGCGTGGATTGAACGGCGCAGCGTGCGTGAATCGCAACTGACTGAACTGAAAAAATATGCGGTATTTTCTAAAGTGACCATCGCGCCAGACGACGAGCGTGTGCTTCTCGGTGTTGCCGGTTTTCAGGCTCGCGCCGCGCTGGCAAATCTCTTTAGCGAACTGCCTTCGAAGGAAAAACAGGCGGTCAGAGAAGGTGTGACGACACTGCTTTGGTTTGAACACCCAGCAGAACGTTTTCTGATCGTGACCGATGAAACTACCGCCAGTGTGCTGACCGACAAGCTTCGCGGCGAAGCGGAACTGAATAATAGCCAACAGTGGCTGGCATTAAACATTGAAGCGGGTTTCCCGGTGATTGATGCGCCTAACAGCGGGCAGTTTATCCCCCAAGCGACCAACCTCCAGGCGCTGGGCGGCATCAGCTTTAAGAAAGGCTGCTATACCGGGCAAGAGATGGTAGCGCGAGCAAAATTCCGTGGTGCCAACAAACGCGCGCTCTGGTTGCTGGCAGGTAGCGCCAGCCGGCTGCCGGAAGCAGGTGAAGACTTAGAGCTGAAAATGGGCGAAAACTGGCGTCGTACCGGAACCGTGCTGGCGGCGGTCAAACTGGAAGATGGGCAGGTCGTAGTGCAGGTCGTCATGAATAACGACATGGAACCGGACAGCGTTTTCCGCGTTCGTGACGATGCGAATACATTGCATATCGAGCCGCTGCCGTATTCGCTGGAAGAGTAAATTTCTGTATCGCTTCGGGCATCTATTGCCTGATGCGACGCTGACGCGCCTTATCAGGCCTGGGAATTGGTGCCTTTATCACAACAGGGACGTAGCCCGTAGGCCGGATAAGGCGTTCACGCCGCATCCGGCGGTTGCGCTCTGATGCCTGATGCGACGCTGGTGTGTCTTTTCATTCCTACAAAGGCATACCAATTACGCCTGCCCAATATACAAATAGATCGCCAGAAAATGGCACACGCTGCCGCCGAGCACAAAGCCGTGCCAGATGGCGTGGTTGTAGGGAATGCGTTTGCAGACGTAGAAAACCACGCCAAGCGAGTAAACCACGCCACCGACCGCCAGTAAGGTAACGCTGCCTGCCGCCAGCTTAACTGCCATTTCATAAATCACCACCAGCGACAGCCAGCCCATCGCCAGATAGGTCACCAGAGATAAGATTTTAAATCGGTGCGCGATGGTCAGTTTGAACAGAATCCCCAGCAATGCCAGGCTCCAGATAACAATCATCAGCCCGCGCGCTAACGGAGAATCCAGCCCCACCAGCAAAAACGGCGTGTAGGTTCCGGCAATCAACAGATAAATGGCGCAGTGGTCAAATTTCTTCAGCCACATTTTTGCCCGTTGATGAGGAATGGCATGATAAAGCGTCGAAGCGAGGAACAGCAGGATCATACTGCCGCCATAGAGGCTGTAACTGGTTATCGCCGTGGCGCTGGCATTGAGATCCACCGCCTGAACCAGTAGCAATACCAACCCGACGATACCAAACACCAGTCCAATACCGTGACTGACGCTGTTGGCAATTTCCTCTGCCAGCGAATATCCCTGCTTAATGAGAGGCTTCTGAACCATAACTTACTCCGGAGAAACGTACACGCACGTGTATACATCTCCAGCGTAACTGAGAATAGTTCCAGTGAACACCTGTTAGCTAAAATAAATTCTGATTTGAGATTAATCTCCGAAAAATCATGAAATTAAATGCAAAATTTCAACTAACAGGCGTGAGTTCAATTTAAAGACATTTAAATTCAATCACATAAAACTGTGTCTGATCGGGATAGATGTCGGCAATGACCTTTTTCAATTCAGCCAGGGTCATATTTTCCTGTTGTGCGTGTTTTTCTGTGAGAGTATCCAGCGTCACCGTTGAGGTTGCAGTGACTTCAATGGTGCAAAAATAGCCGTCATCTTCAAAGCGCCCGACACGAAGCACATCGCCAGCTTTAAAGTGCGATTCAGACTCGTCACGGATTGTGATGGTTTTACGCCCAGCCAGAATGTCATCCTGGAATCGTTGAAAAAAAGTGATGTCGTTTGGCTGCATGGTACTATTTCCTGTAAGAATTGACTCATCTGGAGCCTATGATAGTGAAAAAACTCACCTTACCGAAAGATTTCTTATGGGGCGGCGCAGTTGCCGCTCATCAGGTCGAAGGCGGCTGGAACAAAGGCGGCAAAGGGCCGAGTATTTGTGACGTACTGACAGGTGGCGCACACGGCGTGCCGCGCGAAATCACCAAAGAAGTCTTGCCGGGCAAATACTATCCGAACCATGAAGCGGTAGATTTTTACGGTCACTACAAGGAAGACATCAAGCTCTTCGCTGAAATGGGCTTCAAATGTTTTCGTACTTCCATCGCCTGGACGCGCATTTTCCCCAAAGGCGATGAAGCTCAGCCAAACGAAGAAGGGCTGAAGTTTTACGACGATATGTTCGATGAACTGCTGAAATACAATATCGAACCGGTGATCACCCTCTCCCACTTTGAAATGCCGCTACATCTGGTGCAGCAATACGGTAGCTGGACCAACCGTAAAGTGGTTGATTTCTTTGTCCGTTTCGCGGAAGTGGTATTTGAACGCTATAAGCACAAAGTCAAATACTGGATGACCTTCAACGAAATTAACAACCAGCGTAACTGGCGTGCGCCGCTGTTCGGTTACTGCTGCTCCGGCGTGGTGTATACCGAGCATGAAAACCCGGAAGAGACGATGTATCAGGTGCTGCATCACCAGTTTGTCGCCAGCGCCCTGGCAGTGAAAGCTGCGCGTCGCATTAACCCGGAGATGAAAGTCGGCTGTATGCTGGCGATGGTGCCGCTCTATCCTTATTCCTGTAACCCGGACGATGTAATGTTTGCCCAGGAGTCGATGCGCGAACGTTACGTCTTTACCGATGTCCAGCTACGCGGCTACTACCCTTCTTATGTATTGAACGAGTGGGAACGTCGCGGATTTAACATCAAAATGGAAGACGGCGATCTCGATATACTGCGCGAAGGCACCTGCGATTATCTTGGCTTCAGCTATTACATGACCAACGCGGTGAAGGCCGAAGGCGGCACCGGCGATGCAATTTCTGGTTTCGAAGGCAGCGTACCGAACCCGTATGTTAAAGCGTCTGACTGGGGCTGGCAGATTGATCCGGTAGGTCTGCGTTACGCGCTTTGCGAATTGTATGAGCGTTACCAGAAGCCGCTGTTTATTGTCGAAAACGGTTTTGGCGCTTACGACAAAGTGGAAGAAGATGGCAGCATCAACGACGACTACCGCATTGACTACCTGCGCGCCCATATTGACGAGATGAAAAAAGCGGTGACTTACGATGGTGTGGATCTGATGGGCTACACGCCGTGGGGCTGCATCGACTGTGTATCGTTCACCACCGGGCAGTACAGCAAACGCTACGGTTTTATCTATGTGAATAAACATGACGACGGTACTGGTGATATGTCGCGTTCACGTAAGAAGAGCTTTAACTGGTACAAAGAAGTGATTGCCAGCAACGGCGAGAAACTTTAAGTAGATGAAGTACCGGATGCAATGCTTGTTGCGTTGCATCCGGTCAGACAACTTTCCTGCTTTATTTCCCACCAGCCAAATCGATAAAACTTCCCGTGACATAAGAGGCTTTATCGCTTAACAGCCAGACAATGGCCTGCGCGACCTCTTCCGCCTGTCCGCCGCGCTGCATGGGGATGTTCGACTTAACGCGATCGACGCGTCCAGGTTCACCACCGCTGGCATGCATTTCGGTATAAATAAACCCAGGCCGCACGCCGTTAACGCGAATGCCCTGCGCGGCGACTTCCAGCGATAATCCGGTGGTTAACGTATCAATCGCCCCTTTCGATGCCGCATAATCAACGTATTCTCCGGGTGATCCCAGCCTGGCTGCTACCGAAGAAACATTGACGATAGCGCCGCCACTGCCGCCGTTTTTCAGCGCCATGCGTTTTACCGCCTCGCGGCAGCAGAGAAAATAACCCGTCACGTTGGTGGAAAGTACTCGGTTGATTCGCTCTGCGGTGAGATTTTCCACTGTGCATTGGGTAAACAAAATTCCTGCGTTATTAACCAGCACGGCTAACGGTTCATCACGCTGATCGATTGCTGTGAACATTGCGATGACCTGATTTTCGTCGCTGATATCCGCCTGGAGCACGAATGCCTTACCACCGGCTTTAGTTATTAAGCTCACCACCTCCTGCGCCGCATGGAGGTTTTGTTGATAATTAACCGCCACCGTATACCCTTCTTTTGCCAGCAGCAGCGCAGTTGCCCGCCCGATGCCGCGACTGCCACCGGTCACAAGTGCTATAGCCATTTTTTTCCTCATAAATTAAGGCTGATAACAAAGTCAAAAGAGCGCACGATCAATCCCCTCGCCCCTTCGGGGAGAGAGTTAGGGTGAGGGAACAGGCCAGCACAGTTGCGGGTATTTACCCTCACCCCGGCCCTCTCCCTAAAAGGGCGAGGGGGAAAACCGTGCCAATATTTACGTTTGAGCAAATTGTCAGCAAGTAAAAAGGCGCCGAAGCGCCTTTTGAAGATAGTCGAATCAGTAAATTACTAGTATTCGCTAATCGGTACGCAGGAGCAGAACAGGTTACGGTCGCCGTAAACATCATCCAGACGTTTCACCGTCGGCCAGTATTTGTCTGCCACGCCTGCCGGGAATACCGCAACTTCGCGGCTGTACGGATGCGCCCACTCGGCAACCAGTTCGTTCTGAATGTGCGGCGCGTTCACCAGCGGGTTATCTTCCAGCGGCCAGACACCGGCTTTTACCTGGTCAATTTCTGCGCGGATAGCCAGCATCGCGTCGATAAAGCGATCCAGTTCCACTTTGCTTTCAGATTCGGTCGGTTCAACCATCAGCGTACCCGCCACCGGGAACGACATCGTCGGCGCGTGGAAACCGTAGTCGATCAGGCGCTTGGCAATATCCAGCTCGCTGATGCCGGTTTCTTCTTTCAGCGGGCGAATATCGAGAATACATTCGTGCGCCACGCGACCGTCGCGACCGGTATACAGCACCGGGAAGGCATCCTGCAGGCGGCTGGCAATATAGTTGGCGTTAAGAATTGCCACCTGGCTTGCTTTTTTCAGCCCTTCTGCGCCCATCATGCGGATGTACATCCAGCTGATTGGCAGAATGGATGCGCTACCGAACGGTGCCGCAGAAACCGCGCCCTGACGGGTTAACATGCCTTCGATTTGCACCACGCTATGACCCGGTACAAACGGTGCCAGATGCGCTTTCACACCGATCGGTCCCATACCCGGACCACCACCGCCGTGCGGAATGCAGAAAGTTTTATGCAGGTTAAGGTGCGAAACATCCGCGCCAATAAAGCCCGGCGAAGTGATACCAACCTGAGCGTTCATGTTCGCGCCATCAAGGTAAACCTGACCGCCGAACTGGTGTACAACTTCACACACTTCACGGATCGTTTCTTCGTACACGCCGTGGGTGGAAGGATAGGTCACCATGATGCAGGAGAGATTATCGCCCGCCTGTTCCGCTTTCGCGCGCAGATCAGTCAGATCGATGTTGCCGTTTTTATCACACGCCACAACCACCACCTGCATTCCTGCCATATGTGCAGAGGCGGGGTTAGTTCCGTGCGCAGAAGCCGGGATCAGGCAGATATCGCGATGCCCTTCGTTGCGGCTTTCGTGATAATGACGAATCGCCAGCAGACCCGCGTATTCGCCCTGTGCGCCAGAGTTCGGCTGCATACAAACGGCGTCGTAACCGGTCAGTTTCACCAGCCAGTCAGCCAACTGCGCAATCATCTGCTGATAACCTTCGGCCTGTTCCGGCGGGCAGAACGGGTGCAGTTCGGCAAATTCCGGCCAGGTGATTGGGATCATCTCGGCGGCGGCGTTCAGTTTCATGGTGCAGGAGCCCAGCGGGATCATCGCCTGATTCAGCGCCAGATCTTTACGCTCCAGCGAGTGCATATAGCGCATCATTTCGGTTTCGCTGTGGTAGCGATTAAATACCGGATGGGTGAGGATTTCGTCGTCGCGCAGCATCGCAGGCTGAATAGAGCGGCTGTCGTGAGCCACGTCTTTGTCCAGCGTGTCGATGTCCAGTCCGTGGTTATCGCCCAGCAGCACGCTGAAAAGCTGCATCACGTTTTCACGCGTGGTGGTTTCATCAAGGGTGATCCCAACCGCGTTCAGGATATCGCTACGCAGGTTGATTTCAGCCGCTTCGGCACGCGTCAGTACACCCGCTTTGTCTGCCACTTCCACACAAAGGGTGTCGAAATAGTGCACATGGCGCAGCTTCAGACCTTTTTGTTGCAGCCCCGCAGCCAGAATATCGGTCAGACGATGAATACGGTTAGCGATACGTTTCAGACCAACCGGACCGTGATAAACGGCATACAGACTGGCGATGTTTGCCAGCAGAACCTGGGAAGTACAAATGTTGGAGTTCGCTTTCTCGCGACGAATATGTTGTTCGCGAGTCTGCATTGCCATGCGTAGCGCAGTATTACCAGCCGCATCTTTCGATACGCCGATAATGCGCCCCGGCATGGAGCGTTTGTATTCATCTTTCGCCGCAAAGAATGCTGCGTGTGGGCCACCGTAGCCCATCGGTACGCCAAAGCGTTGCGCCGAACCAAAGACAATATCCGCGCCCTGTTTACCCGGCGCGGTTAACAGCACCAGCGCCATAATATCGGCGGCAACGCTGACCACAATTTTGCGTGATTTCAGTTCGCTGATGAGCGCAGTGTAGTCGTGAATTTCACCAGTAGTACCGACCTGCTGTAACAGCACGCCGAAGACTTCCTGATGATCGAGCACTTTTTGCGCGTCATCGACAATGATTTCAAAACCAAAGGTTGCTGCACGGGTGCGAACCACATCCAGCGTTTGCGGATGAACGTCAGAAGCAACGAAGAAGCGATTGGCATTTTTCAGTTTGCTGACGCGTTTAGCCATCGCCATTGCTTCGGCGGCAGCGGTAGCTTCGTCCAGCAGAGACGCCGAAGCCATATCCAGCCCGGTCAGATCCAGCGTTACCTGCTGGAAGTTGAGTAGTGCTTCAAGGCGCCCCTGAGAAACTTCAGGTTGATACGGGGTATACGCGGTATACCAGCCCGGATTTTCCAGCATGTTACGCAGGATAACCGGCGGTAACTGCACGGCGGTGTAACCCATGCCGATGTAAGACGTGAAGCGTTTATTGCGACTGGCAATAGCCTTGAGTTCTGCCAGTGCGGCGTATTCGGTCGCCGGTGCGCCAACCTGCGGCGGAGTCGCAAGCTGAATATCTTTCGGCACAATCTGGCCGGTCAGCGCGTTTAACGATTGTGCACCAACGGCATTCAGCATTTCTTGCTGTTGCGCGGCGTCCGGTCCGATATGGCGTTCAATAAAAGCGCCGCTGTTTTCAAGCTGGCTTAACGTCTGTGTCATGAGCGATGGTTCCTGAAACGTGCAGTGAATTGTGAACCTCTCTCCTTGCGAAGAGAGTGAGGGTGAGGCGTAAATTTCCTCACCCTGATCCTCTCCCGCAGAAGAGGAATAAAGCCGTTACTCGTCTTCTAACAATGCTTCGTATGCGGTCGCATCCAGCAGTGATTCCAGTTCGCTTTCATCGCTGGCTTTGATTTTGAAAATCCAGCCGCCTGCATACGGTTCGCTGTTCACCAGTTCCGGAGAATCGCTCAGTGCGTCGTTTACCGCCACGATTTCACCGCTTACTGGCGCATAAATGTCTGACGCCGCTTTTACCGATTCGGCAACCGCGCAGTCATCGCCCGCGCTAACCGTTGCGCCCACTTCCGGCAAGTCAACAAACACCATATCGCCTAACAGCTCCTGAGCGTGTTCGGTGATGCCAACGGTGTAAGTGCCGTCGGCTTCTTTACGCAGCCATTCGTGTTCTTTGCTGTATTTCAGTTCTGCTGGTACGTTGCTCATCAATCAATCTCCAAAAAAGTAAATCACGCGACGGCTTTGCCGTTACGCACAAAAACAGGTTTCGTCACTTTAACCGGCATTTCACGGTTGCGAATTTGCACAATCGCTGTTTCACCAATACCTTCCGGCACGCGCGCCAGCGCAATGCTGTAACCCAGCGTCGGGGAGAAAGTACCGCTGGTGATAATGCCTTCATGCTGGTTGCCCTGCGCGTCAGTAAAACGTACCGGCAGTTCATTACGCAGCACGCCTTTTTCGGTCATCACCAGACCAACCAGTTTTTCTGTGCCATGCTCACGCTGCACTTCCAGAGCTTCACGACCGATGAAGTCACGATCTGCCGGTTCCCAGGCGATAGTCCAGCCCATATTGGCGGCTAAAGGAGAAATAGTTTCGTCCATCTCCTGACCATAAAGATTCATACCCGCTTCCAGACGCAGTGTGTCACGCGCGCCCAGGCCACAGGGTTTAACACCCGCTTCCACTAGCGCGCGCCAGAAATCGGCCGCTTTTTCATTGGGCAGCGCAATTTCATAACCCGCTTCACCGGTGTAACCGGTGGTGGCAATAAACAGATCGCCCGCCTGCACGCCAAAGAACGGTTTCATCCCTTCCACCGCCTGACGCTGGGCGTCATTAAACAGTGTGGCAGCTTTTGCCTGAGCATTAGGCCCTTGTACGGCGATCATGGAAAGGTCATCACGAACGGTAATGTCGATGCCGAAAGGTTCAGCGTGTTGGGTAATCCAGGAGAGGTCTTTTTCGCGGGTAGCGGAGTTAACAACGAGGCGGAAGAAATCTTCAGTAAAGTAGTAGACGATGAGATCATCTATCACACCACCAGAGGCATTCAACATCCCGGAGTAGAGGGCTTTACCGCTTTTGGTGAGTTTCGCCACATCGTTCGCCAATAGATAACGCAGAAACTCCCTGGTGCGGCTGCCGCGAAGATCGACGATGGTCATATGTGACACATCAAACATTCCGGCATCGGTACGTACCGCATGATGTTCGTCGATTTGCGAACCGTAATGCAGCGGCATCATCCAGCCGTGGAAATCTACCATGCGAGCGCCGCAAAGCGTGTGTTGTTCGTACAAAGGAGTCTGTTGTGCCATCTTGTCCTCATTGAATAAGCGGGGCTGACAACTTTTCATGGCGAAAATATCACCACGAAACCCAGCATCGGAGCCACTCCCGGTCCCCAACGCAATCGTTCTCTTTTCCCTGAACTTACCACCGAAACAGACGGTTAACCATAAGGTAAAATTGATCATCACATTAGCTTATGGTTAAAAAACACAAAAATCTCAACAGAATAAAAAACCAAAAATTTATTTTATTTTTATACAAATATGATGCTTTCAGGAATGCGATTTGGATAAACCAATATTAAGAACTGAAAATATGCCAAAAATCACTCAATAAAAAAATCGTAACATTAGAAAATATAATGCGAAATTGATGGTGAAATTAGTTTATTTCAAATGAGCAAAATCTCCCGGCGAAAAAACCGGGAGAAGAAAGTGTGATGGGTATCAAATAAACAGTTGAGGAGAAATTTTTTAACGCAGCCATTCAGGCAAATCATTTAATCCCATAGCCTGACGGATCAGTTGTGGTTTAACGCCAGGAAGCGTATCGGCCAGTTTCAGGCCAATATCACGCAGCAGTTTTTTCGCCGGATTGCCCCCGGAAAACAGATCGCGAAAGCCTTGCATACCAGCCAGCATCAGCGCCGCACTGTGCTTGCGGCTACGCTCATAGCGACGCAGATAAATGTACTGCCCGATGTCTTTCCCCTGACGATGCAACCGTTTCAGTTCAGCAATCAGCTCTGCAGCATCCATAAAGCCGAGATTAACGCCCTGCCCCGCCAGCGGATGAATGGTATGCGCAGCGTCGCCCACCAGCGCCAGACGGTGCGCGGCAAACTGGCGCGCATAACGCCCCGTCAGCGGAAACACCTGACGCTCGCTCTCAACCTTGCATAAGCCCAGGCGATTATCAAAAGCGATATTTAACGCGCGATTAAATTCGTCTTCGCCTGCCTGCTGCATCCGCTGCGCTTCCTCTGGCGACAGTGACCAGACAATCGAACAAAGATGCGGATCGCTAAGCGGTAAAAAGGCCAGAATGCCTTCGCCATGGAAAACCTGCCGCGCTACTGCGTCATGCGGTTCTTCAGTGCGAATGGTCGCCACCAGCGCGTGATGCTGATAATCCCAGAAAGTCAGCGGAATATCGGCTTTGTTGCGCAACCAGGAGTTTGCCCCGTCTGCGCCAATCACCAGACGCGCCGTTAACATACTGCCGTCTTTCAGTGTCAGGAAGGTTTCGTTCTCTCCCCAGGCGACCTGCTGTAATTCTGCAGGAGCTAGCAGGGTGATATCTGACGACTGCTGCACTTTGTTCCACAGCGCATAGTGAATAACTGAGTTTTCAACAATATGCCCAAGATGGCTATAGCCCATGCTCTGATCGTCAAACGAGATGTGACCAAAGCTGTCTTTGTCCCACACTTCCATGCCGTGATAGCAACTGGCTCTACGGGACATAATGTCCTGCCAGACGCCAAGACGGGTAAGTAATTTTTCGCTGGCGGCATTGATAGCCGAAACGCGCAATTGTGGTGGTGCATCCGCCGCCAGAGGTTCAGGTACGCGCTGCTCCAGTACGGCGACGCGTAAGCCGCTGCCCTGTAAGCCGCAGGCAACCGCCAGCCCCACCATGCCGCCGCCAACAATGGCTACATCAACACTTTGCATTGTTTATTCCTTAAAACCGCCTTCAACGCGCCACCCAACCAAGGGTGCGCTGCGCCAACACATCACGTGCCGGAGTGAATAATTCCATTGCCATCAGCCCGATGTTGCGCCCAACAACCAGCGGCGCCCAGCGGTTGGCAAAAATATGAACAAGGCTGTCTGTTACACCAATAGTCGCTTCGCGATCGCTCTGCCGACGCTGATGGTAACGGCACAAAATGCCGTAATCACCGATATCCTCTCCGCGTTCCTGCGCCTGAGTCAGAGTTTCAGCAAGGCTCATCACATCACGCATACCGAGGTTAAATCCTTGCCCGGCAATCGGGTGCAGGGTTTGCGCTGCATTGCCCACCAGCACGGTGCGATGGGTAATAGGTTTGGCGGCGCGGGTTAACGCCAGCGGATAAGCACTGCGTTTTCCGGCGTGGGTAATTTGCCCCAGTCGCCAGCCAAACGCAGACTGGAGTTCACGGCAGAACTCATCATCACTCCACGCCAGTACCTCTTCGCGCCGTTCCAGTGGATGACACCAGACCAGCGAACAGCGTCCGTCAGACATCGGCAACATCGCCAACGGGCCATGTTTCGTGAAGCGTTCAAAAGCGCGTCCTTCGTGCGCAACGGAGGTCGCAACGTTGGCAATCACCGCCAGTTGCTCGTAAGGCTCCTGCTGCCAGTCAACGCCGCACGCGGTGGCTAACGCTGAATGGGTGCCGTCAGCGGCTACCAGCACGCGCCCCGTCAGCGTCTCACCACTCTCCAGTTTCACCTCAACGTTACTCTGAGTACGAGCAACGTTAGCCACGCGATCCGGACAGTGCAGCGTTACGCCAGGCGCTTTGCGCAACAGCGCAAACAGTCGTTGTCCGACATTGTGCAACTCGACAACCTGCCCCAGCGCCGCCAGTTGATAATCTTCTGCGGCGAGGGTGACGAATCCGGCATGACCGCGATCGCTGACATGCACGGTAGTGATGGCGGTTGCGCAATCAGCCAAAGATTGCCAGACGCCGATACGTGCCAGTTGCTGGCAGGTGCCCGCCGCCAGCGCAATAGCCCGGCCATCAAAGCCCGGATGGGCATGTGACTCTGGCGCAGTCGCTTCAATCAAATGTACCGGCAGCGCCCCGTGACTTAACCGGGAAATAGCCAGCGCCAGCGTCGCGCCCGCCATGCCGCCACCGACGATGATTACGCTCATTGCTTTCTCGCAGCTGCCATCAACGCTTCGATTTCTTCCGGCTTTTTCACCACGCTGGCGGTGAGGTTTTCGTTGCCAGTTTCGGTAATCACAATGTCGTCTTCAATACGAATGCCGATACCGCGATATTGTTCTGGCACATCCGCATCCGGCGCGATATACAGACCTGGCTCTACGGTCAGTACCATACCCGGTTCAAGAATGCGCGAGCGCTCCTGGCCATAAATGCCCACATCATGGACATCCAGTCCTAACCAGTGGCTAAGGCCATGCATAAAGAAAGGACGATGGGCGTTCTGAGCGATCAGTTCATCAACATCACCTTTCAGGATGCCCAGTTTTACCAGGCCGCTAATCATGATACGCACCACTTCCCCGGTGACTTCCTGAATGGAAGTTCCCGGACGATACAGACGCAGGCTGGTTTCGAGAGACTCCAGCACAATGTCGTAGATTTCACGCTGAGCCTGAGTGAATTTGCCGTTGACCGGGAAGGTACGGGTAATATCGCCAGCGTAACCTTTATATTCACAGCCCGCGTCAATCAACACCAGGTCGCCGTCGCGCAGTTCACACTCGTTTTCGGTGTAGTGCAGAATGCAGCCGTTTTCACCGCTGCCGACAATGGTGTTATAGGAAGGATAGCGCGCGCCGTGGCGGTTAAATTCGTGGTGAATTTCGCCTTCCAGATGGTACTCGAACATTCCCGGACGGCATTTTTCCATCGCCCGGGTGTGCGCCAGTGCGGTGATTTCCCCCGCGCGGCGAAGTACGGCAATCTCTTCTGGCGATTTGAACAGGCGCATTTCATGAACAACAGGACGCCAGTCGATCATCGTTGCCGGAGCGGTGAGATTTTGCCGTGAGCCTTTACGCAGTTTTTCCAGCGCGCTGTTCACGATTTCATCAGCATAGGTATATTCGCCCTGAGCGTGATAAATCACATCCAGGCCATTAAGCAGTTGATAAAGTTGCTGATTGATTTCGCTGAACGCCAGTGCACGGTCAACGCCCAGTTTCTCTGGCGCGGCATCCTGACCTAAGCGACGACCAAACCAGATCTCCGCCGTCAGATCGCGCACACGGTTAAACAGAACGCTGTGGTTATGAGTGTCATCGCTTTTAATCAGCACCAGCACCGCTTCCGGTTCGTTAAAGCCGGTGAAGTACCAGAAGTCACTGTTTTGACGATACGGATATTCGCTGTCGGCGCTACGGGTCACTTCCGGGGCGGCAAAAATCAGCGCGGCGCTGCCGGGTTGCATTTGCTCCACCAGAGCCTGACGGCGACGCTGAAATTCTTGCGGGGATATATCACTCATAACACTCTCCTTACGTTTTTTGTTTTTAGTGTAGAGTTGGTTTTTGTACTTCTGGCGCGGTCGGTTGCGGATGAGTAAAGGTGTCGTGGCATAACAGCGCGGCAACACGGACGTACTCGATGATCTCTTCAAGCGACATTTCCAGCTCTTCCTGATCTTCGTCTTCGTCATATCCCAGTTGCGCGATGTTACGCAGATCGTCGATGGCTTCACCGGTTTCGCCAGTCACTTTATCCAGCTTCGGCTGAGTCACGCCAAGACCAAGCAGGAAGTGATTTACCCAGCCTGCCAGCGCATCAGCGCGATCGAAAACGCTGACATCATCGCCATCAGGCAGATAAAGCTGAAAAAGGAAGCCGTCATCCTGCAGGGCATCGCTGGTGGCTGAGTGCATTTTGCGCAATGCCTGTGCCAGCTCATGACCGAAAGCCATGCCTTCGTTCGTCAGGTCGTGAAGCAGCGGCAACCATGAACTGTCGTCATTGCCACCGCAAATCATCCCGCTGATTAAACCGTGCATCTCAGCAGGGGTCAGACCCGTCCCTTGTTGGTTCAGATACTGGTTCATTTCGTTGTAACCAGGCATTTCGTTCTGTATAGACATAAGCATTCGTCATCAAAGGGAGGAAGATTCATGATATGCTACCACTTTGGACCCTGGTGAACCAGAAAAGGGCTTGTCTCTTCTCATCAGGGTAGCTATAGTTCGCCCCTTCGCAGACCATGAGTCTGAAGACGAAGGAAGCGCAGTCAATCAGCAGGAAGGTGGCATGTCTGCACAACCCGTCGATATCCAAATTTTTGGCCGTTCACTGCGTGTGAACTGCCCGCCTGACCAAAGGGATGCGTTGAATCAGGCCGCAGACGATCTGAATCAGCGGTTGCAAGATCTGAAAGAACGCACTAGAGTCACAAATACTGAACAGTTGGTCTTCATTGCTGCATTGAATATCAGCTATGAGTTAGCGCAAGAAAAAGCGAAGACTCGTGACTACGCGGCAAGTATGGAACAGCGTATTCGGATGCTGCAACAGACCATAGAACAAGCGTTACTTGAACAAGGTCGCATCACCGAAAAAACGAACCAAAACTTTGAATGACACTTTTCGGTTTACTGTGGTAGAGTAACCGTGAAGACAAAATTTCTCTGAGATGTTCGCAAGCGGGCCAGTCCCCTGAGCCGATATTTCATACCACAAGAATGTGGCGCTCCGTGGTTGGTGAGCATGCTCGGTTCGTCCGAGAAGCCTTAAAACTGCGACGACACATTCACCTTGAACCAAGGGTTCAAGGGTTACAGCCTGCGGCGGCATCTCGGAGATTCCCTTCTTACCTGGCACCAGCCATGACGCAACTACCAGAACTCCCACTGACATTATCCCGACAAGAAATCCGCAAAATGATTCGGCAACGTCGTCGTGCGTTAACGCCGGAACAACAGCAAGAAATGGGTCAACAAGCCGCTACCCGGATGATGACTTATCCCCCGGTGGTGATGGCGCATACGGTCGCTGTATTCCTCTCTTTTGATGGCGAGCTCGACACCCAACCGCTCATAGAACAACTCTGGCGTGCCGGTAAGCGCGTGTATCTTCCAGTTTTACACCCTTTTAGTGCTGGTAACTTACTGTTCCTGAATTACCATCCGCAAAGCGAATTGGTGATGAACAGATTGAAGATCCACGAGCCGAAACTGGACGTGCGCGATGTGCTTCCCCTTTCCCGGTTAGATGTGCTGGTCACGCCGCTGGTAGCCTTTGATGAGTACGGTCAACGCCTGGGAATGGGCGGCGGTTTTTATGATCGGACATTGCAAAACTGGCAGCACTACAAAATGCAGCCGGTAGGTTATGCGCATGATTGCCAGTTAGTAGAAAAACTGCCGGTTGAAGAGTGGGATATCCCATTGCCTGCAGTGGTTACACCGTCGAAAGTCTGGGAGTGGTGAGGGCGATACACCTGCATCGCCCTGATTGACATCGTTGATTCTTTGACCTAATTTAGTGAGTAAGGGTAAGGGAGGATTGCTCCTCCCCTGAGACTGACTGTTAATAAGCTCCGAAACTTATCAGTAACAGTACAATCAGTATGATGACAAGTCGCATCATAACCCTTCTCCTTCAAGCCCTCGCTTCGGTGAGGGCTTTACCGTTACAGCCCTGTGCTGTCCCGCCATCGTAAATCCTCTTCGAATAAAGGCAACGCATTGATCTGGCTTTGATTTATTTCTTCGAGCAGACTCGCAAAGGCGATTGCAGCACACTGCAAATGCAGTGATAAGCGCGGGAAAAGGGATAAAAAAACGGGCAAGTCAGCGACCTGCCCGTTGTTTGTCAGAGAAGGGAAATCAGTACAGCAGACGGGCGCGAATGGTGCCCGGAATCGCTTTCATTGCCTGTAATGCTTTTTCAGCAACGTCTTCATCTGCTTCAATATCAATAACTACGTAGCCCATCTGAGCAGACGTTTGCAGATACTGCGCGGCGATGTTAACGCCCTGCTCGGCAAAAATTTTGTTCAGCGCAGTCAGCACGCCCGGACGGTTTTCGTGGATGTGCATCAGACGGCGGCCACCGTGCAGCGGCAGCGAGACTTCCGGGAAGTTCACCGCAGAGAGCGTGGAGCCATTGTCAGAGTACTTGATCAATTTACCCGCAACTTCCAGGCCGATATTCTCCTGCGCTTCCTGAGTCGAACCGCCAATGTGCGGCGTCAGCAGGACGTTGTCGAATTCGCACAGCGGAGAAGTAAACGGATCGCTGTTGGTCGCTGGTTCTGTTGGGAATACATCGATTGCCGCGCCAGCCAGATGTTTGCTCGCCAGTGCGTCACACAGCGCCGGAATATCGACCACAGTACCGCGCGAAGCGTTAATCAGCAGCGAGCCGGGCTTCATCAGTGAGATCTCTTTCGCGCCCATCATGTTTTTGGTAGACGGGTTTTCAGGCACATGCAGGCTCACCACGTCGCTCATATTCAGCAAGTCGGAAAGATGTTGCACCTGCGTCGCGTTACCCAGCGGCAGTTTGTTTTCAATATCATAGAAGTAAACATACATCCCCAGCGACTCCGCCAGAATGCCAAGCTGCGTACCGATATGACCATAACCAATGATACCCAGCTTTTTGCCGCGCGCTTCAAAAGACCCCGCCGCCAGTTTGTTCCACACGCCACGGTGCGCTTTGGCGTTGGCTTCCGGCACTCCGCGCAATAGCAGCAGAAGTTCACCAATCACCAGCTCAGCGACAGAACGCGTATTCGAAAACGGTGCGTTAAATACCGGAATCCCGCGTTTTGCCGCAGCATTTAAATCAACCTGGTTTGTGCCTATGCAAAAACAGCCAATAGCGACCAGCTTTTCTGCGGCATTGATCACTTCTTCGGTCAGATGGGTTCGGGATCGCAGGCCGATGAAGTGGGCATCGCGGATGGATTCTTTTAATTGTTCATCATCCAGCGCGCCTTTATGAAATTCGATGTTGGTGTAACCTGCCGCGCGAAGACTTTCCAGCGCCTTTTGGTGCACGCCTTCTACCAGCAGAAACTTAATCTTGTCTTTCTCCAGCGATACCTTTGCCATTTACCCAATCCTGTCTTTGAAATGTTGTGTGTGGATTTGCATCCGCCTTTCAACATATCAAAAAATAATAATGCGGCAATATGAACGTTTGCGTCGCGATGTTGAGGAAATATCACGAGAGGTTGATTAACAGAAGAAAATGCTGAAGATGAGACGTTCTTTAGCGTGTTAGGCAAAAGTGAGTTAAAAACGTGATAGATGTCACCAAATTTAACAATGCAAAAAATTTTTAACGGGGGACGAACTCCCCCGTCAGATCATTTCACAATGGTTTTAACGCCGTCAGGCGTGCCAATCAGCGCGACGTCCGCGCCACGGTTGGCAAACAGACCAACAGTAACCACACCCGGAATCGCGTTAATCGCATTTTCCATCGCCACCGGATCAAGGATTTCCATACCGTGGACGTCGAGGATCACGTTGCCGTTATCAGTCACCACGCCCTGACGATATTCCGGACGACCACCAAGTTTCACCAGTTGACGAGCCACTGCACTACGCGCCATCGGAATCACTTCCACCGGCAACGGGAATTTACCCAGAATATCGACCTGCTTGGAGGCGTCCGCGATGCAGATAAATTTCTCTGCAACCGAGGCAATGATTTTTTCACGCGTCAGCGCCGCGCCGCCGCCTTTGATCATCTGCATATGGCCGTTGATTTCATCTGCACCGTCAACGTAGATGCCGAGGCTGTCAACTTCATTGAGGTCAAACACATGAATGCCAAGGCTTTTTAGTTTTTCAGTGGATGCATCCGAGCTGGAAACTGCCCCTTCAATCTGACCTTTCATCGTGCCGAGTGCATCAATAAAGTGTGCGGCGGTGGAACCTGTACCAACACCAACAATGGTTCCGGGCTGAACATACTGAAGTGCCGCCCATCCTACTGCTTTTTTCAATTCATCCTGCGTCATGATCGTTTCGCCTGTGGTATGAAATTTCAGACGCATTATATACAAAAAAAGCGATTTAGACCCCGTCAGCAAGTCGTGCGGATAACTCATCCATGAAATAACAGGCAATGGCGGGCATCCTCTTTCACCCCGGCAAATCTGGGTATCAGGAGGCATCAGGATTACCCTTCTATCCCCCAGTCAGCATATCTGAAACTACGCCGATAAAGGTGAAGCTCTTCAATACAACCAATTGATAATATTAATAATAAAAATAACATCTATTGTTAGCATCTCGCCCACAGAACGTTGCCTTTACGCTCTACAAAGACTAAAAAACACGGTGTTGTCAGTCAAAATTTCCATTATGGCTGCTTTTGTATACGTTAAATGCTCTGTACCCAAAGCAAAATTATGTCATAGTTCGGCATAAGAAAATTTGAGGAGCAGGTTAAAGCAATGAAACGCCCGGACTACAGAACATTACAGGCACTGGATGCGGTAATACGTGAACGAGGATTTGAGCGCGCGGCACAGAAATTGTGCATTACGCAATCAGCCGTCTCACAGCGCATTAAGCAGCTGGAAAATATGTTCGGGCAGCCGTTATTAGTGCGTACTGTCCCGCCGCGACCTACAGAACAAGGGCAAAAACTGCTGGCACTGCTTCGCCAGGTGGAATTGCTGGAAGAAGAGTGGCTGGGGGATGAACAAACCGGTTCAACCCCGCTGCTGCTTTCACTGGCGGTCAACGCAGACAGTCTGGCAACCTGGCTGCTACCGGCGCTGGCTCCGGTGCTGGCTGATTCGCCTATTCGTCTGAACTTGCAGGTGGAAGATGAAACCCGCACCCAGGAACGCCTGCGTCGCGGTGAAGTAGTTGGCGCGGTGAGTATTCAACATCAGGCGCTGCCCAGTTGTCTTGTCGATAAACTTGGCGCGCTTGACTATCTGTTCGTCAGCTCCAAACCATTTGCCGAGAAATACTTCCCTAACGGAGTAAGCCGCTCCGCGCTGCTCAAGGCACCGGTGGTGGCGTTTGACCATCTTGACGATATGCACCAGGCATTTTTGCAGCAAAACTTCGATCTGCCGCCAGGTAGCGTACCGTGCCATATCGTTAACTCGTCTGAAGCCTTCGTTCAACTCGCTCGCCAGGGAACAACCTGCTGTATGATCCCACACCTGCAAATTGAGAAAGAACTGGCGAGCGGCGAGCTGATCGACCTTACGCCAGGGCTGTTTCAACGGCGAATGCTCTACTGGCACCGCTTTGCCCCAGAAAGCCGCATGATGCGTAAAGTCACTGATGCTTTACTAGACTATGGTCACAAAGTACTTCGTCAGGATTAATCAATCACTTAATGCCTGATAGCACATATCAGGCATTTTCCTTTTTTCTTTTTATCTTCTTTGAACAACGTCACGAAACAGACAAATCTCACGCGGCAAAAAACGACGTCCCAATGCATTTTTTTTGCTGGCGACAACCCCGTGTAAAAAGCTCACCGTAAGCGCATCCCACCAATTTGATTGCGTTTTATGGAGCAAATAATGTCTAACGTGCAGGAATGGCAACAACTTGCCAACAAGGAATTGAGCCGTCGGGAGGAAAACGTCGACTCACTGGTACGGCAAACGGCGGAAGGGATAGCCATCAAGCCGCTGTATACCGAAGCCGATCTCGACAATCTGGAAGTAACCGGCACCCTTCCAGGCTTGCCGCCCTACGTTCGTGGTCCACGTGCCACCATGTATACCGCTCAACCGTGGACTATTCGTCAGTATGCCGGTTTCTCCACGGCAAAAGAATCTAACGCCTTTTATCGCCGTAACCTCGCTGCCGGGCAAAAGGGTCTTTCCGTTGCTTTTGACCTCGCCACCCACCGTGGTTACGACTCTGACAATCCGCGCGTTTCAGGCGACGTCGGTAAAGCAGGTGTCGCTATCGACACCGTTGAAGATATGAAGGTGCTATTCGACCAGATCCCGCTGGATCAAATGTCGGTTTCGATGACTATGAACGGGGCAGTCCTGCCAGTACTGGCGTTTTATATTGTGGCCGCTGAAGAGCAAGGCGTTACACCCGATAAACTCACAGGCACCATCCAGAACGACATTCTGAAAGAGTACCTCTGCCGCAATACTTACATTTATCCGCCAAAACCGTCGATGCGTATTATCGCTGACATCATCGCCTGGTGTTCCGGCAATATGCCGCGCTTTAATACCATCAGTATTAGCGGTTACCACATGGGCGAAGCGGGAGCCAACTGCGTGCAGCAGGTGGCGTTTACTCTCGCTGATGGAATTGAGTACATCAAAGCTGCACTTTCTGCTGGCCTGAAAATTGACGACTTTGCCCCGCGCCTGTCGTTCTTCTTTGGCATCGGTATGGATCTTTTCATGAACGTCGCCATGCTGCGCGCCGCACGTTATCTCTGGAGTGAGGCGGTAAGTGGATTTGGAGCCAAAGATCCGAAATCACTGGCACTGCGCACCCACTGTCAGACCTCAGGCTGGAGTCTCACCGAGCAAGATCCCTATAACAACGTTATCCGCACTACCATTGAAGCGTTGGGCGCCACGCTTGGCGGTACACAATCACTGCATACCAACGCTTTTGATGAGGCACTTGGACTGCCAACCGACTTCTCGGCACGTATAGCCCGTAATACTCAGATAATCATTCAGGAAGAGTCAGAAATCTGCCGCACCGTCGATCCGCTGGCCGGATCTTATTACGTTGAGTCGTTGACCGATCAGATCGTCAAACAGGCTCGATCCATCATCGCTCAGATTGACGAAGCCGGGGGTATGGCGAAAGCGATCGAAGCGGGTTTGCCAAAACGCATGATCGAAGAAGCGTCTGCGCGTGAGCAGTCACTGATCGATCAGGGCAAACGCGTGATTGTTGGCGTTAACAAGTACAAGCTGGATCACGAAGACGAAACCGATGTCCTTGAGATAGACAACGTGATGGTACGTAACGAGCAGATTGCTTCACTGGAGCGCATTCGCGCCACCCGCGATGATGCTGCCGTAACCGCCGCACTGAATGCTCTGACTAATGCGGCACTGCAAAACGGAAACCTGCTGGCTGCTGCTATTAATGCGGCACGCGTTCGCGCGACATTGGGTGAAATCTCCGATGCGCTGGAAGCCGCTTTTGACCGTTATCTGGTGCCGAGCCAGTGTGTTACCGGCGTGATTGCGCAAAGCTATCATCAGTCGGAAAAATCAGCTTGCGAATTTGATGCGATTGTTGCGCAAACGGAACAGTTCCTCGCGGATAACGGCCGTCGCCCGCGCATTCTGATCGCCAAAATGGGGCAGGATGGACACGATCGCGGAGCCAAAGTCATTGCCAGCGCCTATTCCGATCTTGGATTTGACGTTGATTTAAGTCCGATGTTCTCGACACCAGAAGAGATCGCCCGCCTGGCAGTAGAAAATGATGTTCACGTAGTGGGCGCATCCTCACTCGCTGCCGGGCATAAAACGCTGATCCCGGAACTGGTAGAAGCCCTCAAAAAATGGGGACGCGAAGATATCTGCGTAGTCGCTGGCGGCGTTATTCCACCGCAGGATTATGCCTTCCAGCAAGAACGCGGCGTGGCGGCGATTTATGGTCCGGGTACGCCCATGCTCGACAGCGTACGTGATGTACTGAATCGGATTAGCCAGCGTCATGATTAACGAAGCCACGCTGGCAGACAACATTCGGCGCTTACGTCAGGGTGAGCGTGCCACGCTCGCCCAGGCGATGACGCTGGTAGAAAGCCGTCATCCACGTCATCTGGAACTAAGCACTCAGTTGCTCGACGCCATCATGCCGTTTTGTGGTAATGCCCTGCGACTGGGCGTTACCAGTACACCTGGCGCGGGGAAAAGTACCTTTCTTGAAGCCTTCGGTATGTTGCTGATTCGCCAGGGGCTGAAAGTCGCGGTGATTGCCGTCGATCCCAGCAGCCCAGTGACCGGTGGCAGCATTCTTGGCGATAAGACTCGGATGACCGAACTGGCGCGTACCGATGCGGCATTTATTCGCCCGGTTCCGTCATCCGGTCATCTGGGCGGCGCCAGCCAGCGGGCGCGGGAGTTAATGCTGTTATGCGAGGCGGCAGGTTATGACGTGGTGATCGTTGAAACCGTCGGCGTCGGGCAGTCGGAAACCGAAGTCGCCCGCATGGTGGACTGTTTTATCTCACTGCAAATCGCCGGTGGTGGTGATGATCTCCAGGGCATTAAAAAGGGACTGATGGAGATGGCAGATCTGATTGTCATTAACAAAGACGATGGCGATAACCACGCGAATGTCGCCATTGCCCGCCACATGTACGAGGGCGCTCTGCATATTCTGCGTCGCAAATATGACGAATGGCAGCCGCAGGTTCTCACCTGTAGCGCGCTGGAAAAATGCGGTATCGATGAGATTTGGCGCGCAATTATCGATTTCAAAACCGCACTTACCGCCAGCGGTCGTTTGCAACAAATGCGGCAACAACAATCGGTGGAATGGCTGCGTAAACAAACCGAAGAAGAAGTGCTGCACCACCTGTTCGCGGATGAAGATTTCGATCGTTATTACCGCCAGACGCTATTAGCAGTCAAAAACAATACTCTCTCGCCGCGCACTGGCTTGCGGCAGCTCAGTGAATTTATCCAGACTCAATATTTTGAATAAAGGAATTTTTATGTCTTATCAGTATGTTAATGTCATTATCATCAACAAAGTTGCGGTCATTGAGTTTAACTATGGCCGCAAACTCAATGCATTGAGTAAAGTCTTTATTGACGACCTGATCCAGGCACTAAGCGATCTCAACCGACCGGAAATTCGTTGTATCATTCTGCGTGCTCCGAGTGGTTCCAAAGTCTTCTCCGCAGGCCACGACATCCATGAACTGCCATCAGGCGGTCGCGATCCTCTCTCTTACGATGATCCGCTACGGCAAATTACCCGTATGATCCAAAAATGCCCCAAACCGATCATTTCGATGGTCGAAGGTAGCGTCTGGGGAGGTGCTTTTGAAATGATCATGAGTTCCGATCTGATCATCGCTGCCAGCACGTCGACCTTCTCAATGACCCCAGTTAACCTTGGCGTGCCGTATAACCTGGTGGGCATCCACAACCTGACCCGCGACGCGGGCTTCCACATCGTCAAAGAACTGATTTTTACCGCTTCGCCAGTCACCGCCCAACGCGCGCTGGCTGTTGGCATTCTCAACCACGTTGTTGACGTCAGCGAGCTGGAAGATTTCACCCTGCAAATGGCGCACCACATTTCCGAAAAAGCACCGCTGGCGATCGCGGTAATCAAGGAAGAACTGCGCGTGCTGGGCGAGGCGCACACGATGAATTCAGACGAATTTGAACGTATTCAGGGGATGCGCCGAGCGGTTTATGACAGCGAGGATTATCAGGAAGGTATGAATGCTTTCCTGGAAAAACGTAAACCTAATTTCGTCGGTCATTAATGCTCAGCGAATGAAGGAGTAAAAGATGAATATGATCTGGGCAAGGATGACCGCCGATGAAGCGGCGGAAATTATCCAGCACAATGATATGGTAGCATTCAGCGGCTTTACCCCTGCGGGTTCACCTAAAGCTCTACCTGTCGCTATTGCTCATCGTGCCAACGAACAACATGAGGCGAAAAAACCGTACCAGATTCGCCTGCTAACCGGCGCGTCAATTAGCGCCGCCGCCGATGACGTGCTCTCTGAAGCTAACGCCGTTTCATGGCGCGCTCCGTATCAAACATCATCTGGGTTACGCCAAAAGATCAATCAGGGGGCAGTCAGTTTTGTTGATCTGCACTTGAGCGAAGTCGCGCAAATGGTTAACTACGGCTTCTTCGGCGACATTGATGTTGCGGTAATTGAAGCCTCGGCCATCGAGCCGGATGGACGTGTCTGGTTAACCAGTGGGATCGGTAACGCTCCGACCTGGTTACTGCGGGCCAAGAAAGTAATCATTGAACTCAATCACTATCATGATCCGCGCGTTGCGGAACTGGCGGATATTGTGATTCCTGGCGCACCACCGCGACGCAATAGCGTTTCAATCTTCCATGCGATGGATCGCGTCGGTACTCGTTATGTGCAAATTGATCCGAAAAAGATTGTTGCGGTCGTGGAAACCAACTTACCTGATGCAGGTAAGCTGCTGGATAAGCAAAATCCCATGTGCCAACAGATCGCCGACAATGTGGTTACCTTCTTATTACGTGAAATGGCACAGGGGCGCATTCCGCCGGAATTTCTGCCACTGCAAAGTGGGGTAGGCAACATCAATAATGCAGTAATGGCGCGTCTCGGGGATAACCCGGATATTCCACCGTTTATGATGTATTCGGAAGTGCTACAGGAATCAGTAGTTCATCTTCTGGAAACCGGAAAAATCACCGGAGCCAGCGCCTCCAGTCTGACTATCTCCGCCGATTCACTGCGCAAGATTTATGACAATATGGACTATTTCTCCTGCCGGATTGTGTTACGTCCGCAGGAGATTTCCAATAACCCGGAAATTATCCGCCGCCTTGGTGTTATCGCTCTGAACGTCGGCCTGGAGTTTGATATTTACGGGCACGCCAACTCAACGCATGTTGCCGGAGTTAATTTAATGAACGGTATCGGCGGCAGCGGTGATTTTGAACGAAATGCTTATCTGTCAATCTTTATGGCGCCGTCGATCGCCAAAGAAGGAAAAATATCAACCATCGTGCCGATGTGTAGTCATGTTGATCACAGCGAGCACAGCGTGAAAGTGATCATCACTGAACAAGGGATCGCCGACCTGCGCGGCCTCTCTCCACTTCAACGCGCACGCGCTATCATCGATAACTGCGCCCATCCCATGTACCGTGACTATTTGCATCGCTATCTGGAAAATGCCCCAGGAGGGCATATTCACCACGATCTTAGCCACGTTTTCGATCTGCATCGTAACTTGATCGAAACGGGTTCAATGTTGGGTTAATTGCTCGTACCATCACGATCTTCAGCAATTTGCTGTAGTATCGTGGCGGTATAGCGATGATTTTTCAGTGAATAGAGGTATTCCTGCATATACATTGGCGTATGCGGCGCATCGAAATATTTCAGCGTTGCCGGATTCACCAGTCGCCAGGCAAAATGTGGAATGACTGTCAGAAAATGTCCGCGCTCAACGGCGCTGATTTTGGCCATAAAACTGTAGGGGCGATAAATGATTGTTGGATTGATCCCACAAGGGCGCATGTTCGCATCAATCATCGCTTCATAGTTAGCGCGGTTCTGAAAGCGCATCTGTAACCACGGTAACTCCTGTAATAACTCCTGCTCCTGACGTTCTTCAAAACGGCGGGAAACAAGAAACCCCAGTCGCAGCGGCGACAGTTCGCTAATAGTTAGATTTTCCAGCCCCTTAACACGGGCGGATACATGCTGCGGAGGGTGATGCTGCCAACTTACTGATTTAGTGTATGATGGTGTTTTTGAGGTGCTCCAGTGGCTTCTGTTTCTATC
>NZ_SZVK01000045.1:0-35081 GCF_005280595.1 Escherichia sp. MR
CAGGAGGGACAGCTGATAGAAACAGAAGCCACTGGAGCACCTCAAAAACACCATCATACACTAAATCAGTAAGTTGGGCAGCATCACCCGGTCATCGATACCGTAATTGACACATTAACACTGCTCGTGCAATTGCCATGGGTGCAATTTTTAAGGAGTTGTTATGATCCAGGCCTTTATTAAAAAAGGGTGTTTTCAGGATTCGGTCAGTTTAATGATTATTTCACGAAAACTCAGCGAATCAGAAAATGTTGATGATGTTTCCGTAATGATGGGTACGCCCGCCAATAAAGCGTTATTAGATACCACAGGTTTCTGGCATGACGATTTTAATAACGCCACGCCGAACGATATTTGCGTGGCAATTCGTAGCGAAGCGGCGGATGCGGGGATCGCGCAGGCGATTATGCAGCAGCTTGAAGAGGCGCTAAAACAACTGGCGCAGGGAACGGGCAGCAGCCAGGCGTTGACGCAGGTGCGTCGCTGGGACAGTGCCTGTCAGAAATTACCCGATGCCAATCTGGCGCTGATTTCAGTGGCTGGCGAGTACGCGGCAGAGCTGGCGAATCAGGCGCTGGATCGCAATCTCAACGTGATGATGTTCTCTGATAACGTCACGCTGGAAGATGAAATCCAACTCAAAACCCGCGCGCAGGAAAAAGGCTTGCTGGTGATGGGGCCGGACTGCGGTACGTCGATGATTGCCGACACGCCGCTGGCTTTCGCCAATGTGATGCCGGAAGGCAATATTGGTGTCATTGGCGCTTCTGGTACAGGGATTCAGGAACTGTGCTCGCAGATTGCGCTGGCAGGTGAGGGAATTACCCACGCGATTGGTCTTGGCGGGCGCGATCTCTGCCGTGAAGTGGGCGGCATCAGTGCACTGACGGCGTTGGAAATGTTAAGTGCTGACGCGAAAAGCGAGGTGCTGGCGTTTGTCTCAAAACCGCCTGCCGAAGCCGTGCGCCTGCGTATCGTTAACGCGATGAAAGCGACGGGCAAACCAACTGTGGCGCTGTTTTTAGGTTATACCCCGGCGGTGACTCGTGACGAAAATATTTGGTTTGCCTCCTCGCTGGATGAGGCCGCGCGTCTGGCTTGCCTGCTTTCACGCGTTACGGCGCGACGTAATGCAATAGCGCCTGTCAGCAGCGGAGTTATTTGCGGCTTGTATACCGGCGGCACGCTGGCAGCCGAAGCGGCGGGATTACTTGCCGGGCACCTTGGCGTGGCAGCCGACGATACCCATCATCACGGCATGATGCTGGACGCTGATGGTCACCAGATCATTGACCTGGGCGATGATTTCTACACCGTCGGGCGTCCCTATCCGATGATCGACCCGACCTTACGCAACCAGTTAATTGCCGAGCTTGGTGCAAAACCACACGTGCGCGTATTGCTGCTTGATGTGGTGATTGGCTTCGGTGCGACCGCCGATCCTGCGGCCTCGCTGGTAAGCGCCTGGCAGAAAGCCTGTGCCGCGCGTTCAGACAACCAACCGCTGTACGCCATTGCCACGCTGACAGGCACCGAACGTGACCCGCAATGCCGCTCGCAACAAATCGCCACGCTGGAAGATGCGGGGATCGCGGTAGTGAGTTCGCTGCCGGAAGCCACCTTGCTGGCGGCGGCGTTAATTCATCCGCTCTCGCCTGCCACACAGCAACACACACCGTCATTACTGGAACACGTCGCGGTGATTAACATCGGATTACGCAGTTTTGCGCTGGAACTACAAGGCGCCAGCAAACCGGTCGTGCATTACCAATGGGCGCCAGTCGCTGGCGGCAATAAAAAACTGGCTCGTTTATTAGAACGTTTGCAATAAGGGGTTCCCATGTTTACATCAGTGGCGCAAGCCAATGCTGCGGTTATCGAACAAATTCGTCGCGCTCGTCCACACTGGCTGGATGTGCAACCGGCGTCTTTACTCATTAGCGAATTGAATCAGGGCAAAACACTGCTTCACGCCGGGCCGCCGATGCGCTGGCAGGAGATGACCGGCCCCATGAAAGGGGCGTGTGTAGGGGCATGTCTGTTTGAAGGCTGGGCGAAAGATGAAGCGCAGGCGCTGGCAATGCTTGAACAAGGGGAAGTGAACTTCATTCCTTGTCACCATGTGAATGCCGTCGGGCCAATGGGCGGCATTACTTCTGCCAGTATGCCGATGCTGGTGGTCGAGAACGTGACCGACGGCAACCGGGCGTACTGCAACCTGAATGAAGGTATCGGTAAAGTGATGCGTTTTGGCGCTTACGGCGAAGATGTTCTGACCCGTCACCGCTGGATGCGCGACGTGTTAATGCCGGTATTAAGCGCCGCGCTGGGGCGCATGGAGCGCGGTATCGATCTCACCGCGATGATGGCGCAGGGCATTACGATGGGCGATGAGTTCCATCAACGCAATATTGCTTCCTCAGCATTGTTAATGCGTGCGCTGGCCCCACAAATTGCCCGCCTCGATCATGATAAACAGCACATCGCCGAAGTGATGGATTTCCTCAGCGTGACCGATCAGTTCTTCCTCAACCTCGCGATGGCCTATTGCAAGGCGGCGATGGATTCAGGTGCGATGATCCGCGCGGGCAGCATCGTCACGGCAATGACCCGCAACGGCAACATGTTCGGGATTCGGGTAAGCGGGTTGGGCGAACGCTGGTTTACTGCGCCTGTAAACACTCCGCAAGGTCTGTTTTTCACCGGCTTCTCGCAGGAGCAGGCAAACCCGGATATGGGCGATAGCGCGATTACCGAAACCTTTGGTATTGGCGGAGCCGCAATGATCGCAGCACCTGGCGTAACACGCTTCGTCGGTGCAGGTGGTATGGAAGCTGCCAGAACGGTTTCTGAAGAGATGGCGGAAATCTTCCTTGAACGCAATATGCAGTTGCAGATCCCCGGCTGGGATTTCCAGGGTGCGTGCCTGGGGCTGGATATTCGTCGCGTGGTAGAAACCGGCATTACGCCGCTCATCAATACCGGTATCGCCCATAAAGAAGCGGGGATCGGGCAGATTGGTGCAGGCACTGTGCGGGCGCCGCTGGCGTGCTTTGAACAGGCGCTGGAAACACTGGCTGAAAGCATGGGAATTGGTTGAGGAACGCGCAATGACGATCATCCATCCTCTGCTTGCCAGCCGTAGCGCACCGAATTATCGCCAGTCCTGGCGGTTAGCGGGAGTGTGGCGACGGGCGATTAACCTGATGACGGAAAGCGGCGAACTGTTAACGCTGCATCGTCAGGGTAGTGGTTTCGGCCCCGGAGGATGGGTGCTTCGCCGCGAGCAATTCGATGCGTTATGCGGTGGATTATGCGGCAATGAACGACCACAGGTTGTGGCTCAAGGGATTCGCCTTGGACGTTTCACGGTTAAACAGCCACAGCGTTATTGTTTGCTGCGTATTACGCCGCCAGCGCATCCTCAACCGCTTGCAGCAGCATGGATGCAACGCGCGGAGGAAACCGGGCTTTTCGGGCCACTGGCGTTGGCGGCAAGCGATCCGCTGCCCGCTGAATTACGCCAGTTTCGTCACTGTTTTCAGGCCGCGCTCAATGGCGTTAAGACCGACTGGCGGCACTGGCTGGGTAAAGGCCCCGGATTAACGCCAAGTCATGATGACACGCTGACGGGAATGCTGCTGGCGGCCTGGTATTTTGGCGCTTTAGATGCGCGCTCCGGTCGCCCGTTTTTTGCCTGTTCCGACAATCTTCAACTCGTTACCACGGCGGTGAGCGTCAGTTATTTACGTTATGCCGCGCAAGGATATTTCGCCTCGCCACTCCTGCACTTTGTTCATGCTCTGAGTTGCCCGAAACGTACCGCTGTTGCGATTGATTCGCTGCTGGCGCTGGGGCATACGTCAGGGGCAGATACGCTGCTGGGGTTCTGGCTTGGCCAACAATTATTACAAGGAAAACCATGAAAACACTGGTTGTAGCTCTTGGGGGCAATGCCTTGCTTCAGCGTGGTGAGGCGCTGACGGCAGAAAATCAATATCGCAATATCGCCAGTGCTGTACCTGCGCTGGCGCGCCTGGCCTGTTCTTATCGGCTGGCGATTGTTCACGGCAACGGGCCGCAGGTGGGGCTGCTGGCGTTACAGAATCTGGCGTGGAAAGAGGTAGAACCGTATCCGCTGGATGTGCTGGTGGCGGAAAGCCAGGGCATGATTGGCTATATGCTGGCGCAGAGTTTGAGCGCACAGCCGCAGATGCCGCCTGTCACGACGGTGCTGACGCGCATTGAGGTTTCGCCGGATGATCCGGCGTTTTTGCAGCCAGAGAAGTTTATTAGTCCGGTTTATCAGCCAGAAGAACAAGAGGCACTGGAAGCGGCTTACGGCTGGCATATGAAACGTGATGGTAAATATTTGCGCCGGGTGGTGGCGTCTCCGCAACCGCGTAAAATTCTCGACAGCGAAGCCATCGAGTTGTTGCTCAAAGAGGGGCATGTGGTGATTTGCAGTGGCGGCGGTGGTGTGCCTGTGACGGAAGACGGGGCAGGGAGTGAAGCGGTGATTGATAAAGATCTCGCCGCTGCGTTGCTCGCCGAGCAGATTAATGCCGATGGACTGGTGATCCTCACCGATGCTGATGCGGTATATGAACACTGGGGAACGCCGCAGCAACGTGCCATCCGTCATGCCACACCGGATGAGTTAGCGCCATTTGCCAAAGCCGATGGTTCGATGGGGCCGAAGGTAACGGCGGTGAGTGGTTATGTCAGAAGCCGTGGTAAACCCGCGTGGATTGGGGCGTTATCGCGGATTGAAGAGACGCTGGCGGGCGAGGCGGGGACCTGTATTTCGCTGTAGTTGTAGGCAGTAGACATTTGTGCCTGATGCGACGCTTGACGCGTCTTATCAGGCCTACAATGGGTGCCGGATCGGTAGGCCGGATAAGGCGTTCACGCCGCATCCGGCATTTGGCGCACCATGCCTGATGCGACGCTTGACGCATCTTATCAGGCCTACAATGGGTGCCGGATCGGTAGGCTGGATAAGGCGTTCACGCCGCATCCGGCAAGAAAATGAGTACCTGATTAACTGAATTTATTCTGCGCCCAAATCACGCCGCTGGCATACTCCGGCGGCAGCAGCGGGATTAAGGCTTCCAGCGTCGCGGTCAGACGCGATGTATCGCTGTCGGTCAAATTCAGATGCCCCACTTTACGCCCCGGACGGACTTCTTTGTCGTACCAGTGCAGGTGCACCAGCGGCAGTTTCAGCCAGTCATAATTCACATCGCTACCAATCAGGTTGATCATCACCGACGGACTATTCACTACTGGTTGCGGTAACGGCAGGTCGGTAATCGCCCGCAGATGCAGCTCAAACTGGCTGATGCTGGCGCCGTTTTGCGTCCAGTGACCACTGTTATGCACACGCGGAGCCAGTTCGTTGATCAGCAGACCTTGCGGGGTGACAAAACACTCCATCGCCATCACGCCCACATAGCCCAGCTCCTGCATAATCGCCGACAGCATCTCTTCGGCCTGCGCCTGCTGCTGCGCATTGGCCTGCGGAAAAGCGACGCTGGTGCGCAAAATACCGTCCTGATGCAGGTTATGCGTCAGCGGATAAAACACGGTGCTGCCATCAAAGCCGCGCGCGCCAACCAGCGACACTTCGCCAGAGAAGTTAATGCCCTGCTCGACAATACATTCGCCGTAGCATTCAGCCGGTAACTGTTCGGTTTCATCGGCGCGTAAACGCCATTGACCGCGACCGTCATAGCCACCAGTGCGACGCTTAACAATCGCCAGTTCACCTAAACGATCAAACACCGCAGGCCACTCGCTGCGATCGGCAAGTAACTGCCACGGCGCGGTCGGCAGGTGGAGCTTATCGAAAAGCTGCTTCTGAGTCAGACGGTCGGCAATAATCGGGAACACATCGCGGTTCACAAAGGCCGGATGGCGCGCCAGCTCGCGGGTTAATGCAGTTTCCGGCCAGCGTTCGATCTCAGCGGTAATCACGCTTTGTTGAAAAGGCACCGCCGCAGGTTCAGCGTCCAGCCCGACCGGCCAGACAGCAATGCCTAACGGTTCGCCTGCCTGACGCAGCATTCGGCCTAACTGCCCGTTACCGAGCACGCAAACCTGTTTCATGCCGCACCTCGCGGATCCGGGTTTTCCAGCACTTCGTCGGTCTGAGCTTTGCGCCAGTCATTCAGACGCTGGTGCAGTTCTTTATCATGAGTCGCAAGAATTTGTGCTGCCAGCAACGCCGCGTTTGCCGCGCCCGCTTTACCAATCGCCAGCGTACCCACCGGAATGCCACGCGGCATTTGTACGATGGAGTAGAGGCTATCGACACCGCTCAGTGCGGCGCTCTGTACTGGCACGCCCAGCACTGGCACCAGCGTTTTGGCGGCAATCATGCCTGGCAGGTGCGCCGCGCCGCCCGCGCCCGCAATAATCACCTGATAACCATTCTCTTCGGCGCTTTCGGCAAAGCTGAACAGTTTATCGGGGGTGCGGTGAGCAGAAACCACTTCAACGTGGTGCGGGACATTCAGGATTTCGAAGATTTCGGCGGCGAACTGCATGGTAGCCCAGTCGCTTTTGGACCCCATCACGATGGCGACACGCGCCGGATTATTGCGGGAAGACATGCGTCTTAAAACTCCTGTGGTGCACAACTCTCGGCTTTAGAGGGCACAGAGAATAGCACGGAAAGAGAGCAAGGAAAACGGTTGCGTGGCTGTGGAATCAGCAAACTTGTGCGTTATTAAAACGGGAAATGGATTAGCTCAACGTCATCCGCCGTGACTTTCACCATCGAACCTTCGGTATGCCAGGCACCCAGCACCACGCGGAAAGCAGGTTGCTGATTGGCGATGAATTCATGCACCGCCGGGCGATGCGTATGCCCGTGGATCAGCCATTGCACCTGATGTTTTTCCATCGCACTGACCACTGCGTTTTGGTTTACATCCATAATTGCCAGCGATTTACTGCTGTTGGCTTCTTTACTGTTCGCGCGCATTCGCGCGGCAATGCGTTTGCGCACAAACAACGGCAGGGCGAGGAATAGCGTTTGTAGCCACGGTTTGTGGACTTTGGCGCGAAAAGCCTGATAACCCGCATCATCGGTGCACAGCGTGTCGCCATGCATAATCAGCACCCGACGACCATAAAGTTCGAGCACCTTTTCTTGCGGCAATAACGTCATGCCGCTTTCACGGGCAAAGCGTTTGCCGAGCAGAAAATCACGGTTGCCATGAATGAAATAACAGGGAACGCCGGAATCGGATACCGCTTTGATTGCTGCCGCCATCTGGCGATGGAGTGGGTTGGGATCGTCGTCGCCAATCCATGCTTCAAACAGATCGCCAAGAATATACAGCGCGTCGGCATTGCGGGCTTCCCCCGCTAAAAAACGCAGAAAACCGGCGGTGATCGCCGGTTCTTCCACGCAGAGATGAAGATCTGCAATAAAGAGTGTCGCCACGATTACTCGCTAACGGTCACGCTTTCAATGATAACGTCTTCTTTTGGCACGTCCTGGTGCATACCGCTACGACCGGTTGCAACACCTTTGATTTTGTCTACCACGTCCATGCCTTCAACCACTTCAGCAAACACGCAGTAGCCCCAACCTTGCAGGCTTTCGCCAGAGAAGTTCAGGAAGTCGTTATCAACCACGTTGATGAAGAACTGTGCAGTTGCAGAGTGCGGAGCCTGAGTACGAGCCATTGCCAGCGTACCACGGGTATTTTTCAGACCGTTGTTGGCTTCGTTTTTGATCGGTTCTTTGGTGGCTTTTTGTTTCATGCCCGGTTCAAAACCGCCGCCCTGAATCATAAAACCGTTGATAACACGGTGGAAAATGGTGTTGTTGTAAAAACCTTCGCGGCAGTAGTCCAGGAAGTTTTTAACTGTTTCAGGTGCTTTATCGTCAAAAGTTTTGATGACAATATCGCCGTGATTGGTGTGGAAAGTAACCATTTTTGCATCCTGTTCCGTTTGATTGGTGCTTCAACCCGGTTCGGGTCATATATAGGGTGGTGTTATAGCATAACCGCACGATCGGATCATCTCGCAATGTATGCTGAATCGCGCGGGAAATATGGGTATTATACGCAACTCAATTACCCACACATGTCTAAACGGAATCTTCGATGCTAAAAATCTTCAATACTCTGACACGCCAAAAAGAGGAATTTAAGCCTATTCACGCCGGGGAAGTCGGCATGTACGTGTGTGGAATCACCGTTTACGATCTCTGTCATATCGGTCACGGGCGTACCTTTGTTGCCTTTGACGTGGTTGCGCGCTATCTGCGTTTCCTCGGCTATAAGCTGAAGTATGTGCGCAACATTACCGATATCGACGACAAAATCATCAAACGCGCCAATGAAAATGGTGAAAGCTTTGTGGCGCTGGTGGATCGCATGATCGCCGAAATGCACAAAGATTTTGATGCTTTGAACATTCTGCGCCCGGATATGGAGCCGCGCGCGACGCACCATATCGCAGAAATTATTGAACTCACTGAACAACTGATCGCCAAAGGTCACGCTTATGTAGCGGATAACGGCGACGTGATGTTCGACGTACCGACCGATCCGACTTATGGCGTGCTGTCGCGTCAGGATCTTGACCAGCTGCAGGCAGGCGCGCGCGTTGACGTGGTCGACGACAAACGCAACCCGATGGACTTCGTTCTGTGGAAGATGTCTAAAGAGGGCGAACCAAGCTGGCCGTCTCCGTGGGGCGCGGGTCGTCCAGGCTGGCACATTGAGTGTTCAGCAATGAACTGCAAACAGTTGGGTAACCACTTTGATATCCATGGCGGCGGTTCTGACCTGATGTTCCCGCACCACGAGAACGAAATTGCCCAGTCCACCTGTGCGCATGATGGTCAGTATGTAAACTACTGGATGCACTCCGGCATGGTGATGGTTGACCGCGAGAAGATGTCCAAATCGCTGGGTAACTTCTTTACCGTGCGCGATGTGCTGAAATACTACGACGCTGAAACCGTGCGTTACTTCTTAATGTCCGGTCACTATCGCAGCCAGTTGAACTACAGCGAAGAGAACCTGAAGCAGGCGCGTGCGGCGCTGGAGCGTCTCTATACCGCGCTGCGCGGCACAGACAAAACCGTTGCACCTGCCGGTGGCGAAGCGTTTGAAGCGCGCTTTATTGAGGCGATGGACGACGATTTCAACACCCCGGAAGCCTATTCCGTGCTGTTTGATATGGCGCGTGAAGTGAACCGCCTGAAAGCAGAAGATATGGCAGCGGCGAACGCAATGGCGTCTCACCTGCGTAAACTCTCTGCCGTGCTGGGTCTGCTGGAGCAGGAACCAGAAGCGTTCCTGCAAAGCGGCGCGCAGGCAGACGACAGCGAAGTGGCAGAGATTGAAGCGTTAATTCAACAACGTCTGGATGCCCGTAAAGCGAAAGACTGGGCGGCAGCAGATGCGGCGCGTGACCGTCTTAACGAGATGGGGATCGTGCTGGAAGATGGTCCGCAAGGAACCACCTGGCGTCGTAAGTAATTACTCTATTGCCGGATGCGAGTTCTCGCATCCGGTTATCGCCTGCGCCACCACAGCATTCCCATCAGCACCATTCCCGGCAACCATACCCACATCAGTTCAGAAATAATCACCTGATGCCCGTATGGCGTGGTGTAACGAGACAACGCGAACGGTGCAACTTTAATCACCTGCCAGGGAGCGAAAAAGCGTTCCTCTGACCACGGCCACAGCCAGCCAACGCCTTTACCGCCAGTGGTTACCGAATCCAGCAAGCTGTGCGATAGCAACGAGACGGTTAAAAACAGCCAGCAGCGAATCAGCCCAGCCCTGAACCATCGTCGACCAATAAGTACGCATAGTAACGGGACAACAAACGCAAACACCAGCGAATGGGTAAACCCGCGATGACCAAAGACATTGCCGTAAGCAACGCCAAATTTAAACGACAATACGTCGGCGTCTGGCAGCATCGCCAGGACGATTCCGGCAAATAACAGACGCGGAGGGATGATTTTCGATCCCAGGCCTAAACCAATACAAAGGGGAACGGCGGCGTGAGTAATAACGGTTGGCATGATGCTCGCTTCGGCAAAATGTCGACGCTATCAGCATGGATGAAAGCGACGAAGAGGGCAAAGGTCTGAAAAGAGAATCGGCCTGCATACCGGCAGGCCGAAGTGGGATCAGGCAACAACCTGTACGCTGTGGCCTGCAAAACTCACTGTCTGACCGGCGACGATTTTGCAACGTTTGCGTGTTTCAACCGCGCCGTCGACTTTCACCTGGCCTTCGGCGATCGCGATTTTCGCCTGCGCGCCGCTTTCGCTCCAGCCTTCCAGTTTCAGCAAGTCGCACAGCTCAACGTGCGGATGTTTACCTAAAGAAAATGTCGCCATGTTACTCACCCTGTGGATCATGATATTCAACGCACGCCTGGAGCGTGTTTTCAATCAGCGTGGCAACCGTCATCGGGCCAACGCCGCCGGGAACGGGCGTAATGTAAGAAGCGCGCTTAGCCGCTTCTTCAAACACTACGTCGCCCACAACTTTGCCATTTTCCAGACGGTTGATGCCGACATCAATCACAATTGCGCCTTCTTTGATCCAGTCACCTGGAATAAAGCCCGGCTTGCCGACGGCAACGATCAACAGATCGGCGTTTTCTACATGATGACGCAGATTTTTGGTGAAGCGGTGAGTCACGGTGGTGGTGCAACCTGCCAGCAGCAGTTCCATGCTCATCGGGCGACCGACGATATTTGATGCGCCAATCACCACGGCGTTGAGGCCGAAGGTATCAATGTTGTAACGCTCAAGCAGCGTGACGATGCCGCGCGGGGTGCAAGGACGCAGACGCGGCGCGCGCTGGCACAGACGACCGACGTTGTAAGGATGGAAACCGTCCACGTCTTTGTCCGGGTGAATACGTTCCAGCACTTTGATGTAGTCAATTCCCGCCGGAAGCGGCAACTGCACCAGAATGCCGTCAATGGTGTTGTCGGCGTTCAGCGCATCGATAAGCTCAAGCAGTTCTGCTTCGCTGGTGGTTTCCGGGAGGTCATAGGAGCGGGAGACGAACCCGACTTCTTCACAAGCCTTGCGTTTGCTTGCGACATAAATTTGCGATGCAGGGTTGCTACCCACCAGCACAACGGCCAGTCCTGGCGCCCGCAGTCCGGCCGCAACGCGCGCCTGAACTTTTTGAGCAACTTCAGAGCGCACCTGCTGCGCAATCGTTTTACCGTCAATAATCTTTGCTGCCATCAGAGAGAGGATTCCATCTGTTACGTAGGTCGAAGGGGATGCGTCTATTTTGTCAGAAGCGGGGCGTGCTGTCAGTTTTCGTTTTCTGAAAAGTAAAACCTTCTGTACCTGGCGATAATGATAACCGTCGTTGGTTTGCCGCCGTAGTGAGGTAAATCAGATGCGGTCGTACACTTGTTCAGCAACCGGTTCAAAAGCCATTGACTCAGCAAGGGTTGACCGTATAATTCACGCGATTACACGCACATTGTGGTATCAATGCGCCCTTAGCTCAGTTGGATAGAGCAACGACCTTCTAAGTCGTGGGCCGCAGGTTCGAATCCTGCAGGGCGCGCCATTAAAATTCAATCAGTTACGCCTTCTTTATCTCCTCCATAATTCCAGAGTGGGACATATCTGGGACATCATCACCAAAAATGTCGTCTATTTTCCCCGCGTGCTCCGTCAAATGATTAGGTGCAAGGTGAGTATATCTACGCACCATTTCTATGGATTCCCATCCGCCCATTTCCTGAAGCACTGATGAAGAACATCAATGAATGCACCAGAATGAATCCGGTGAGTTAAGTTCAAACTGTAGTACAATTCACTCCGGTATTAACAGGAAAGAATATGCTATGAACCCTTATATTTATCTTGGTGGCGCAATACTTGCAGAGGTCATTGGTACAACCTTAATGAAGTATTCAGAGGGTTTTACACGGTTATGGCCCTCTGTTGGTACAATTATTTGTTACTGTGCATCATTCTGGTTATTAGCTCAGACGCTGGCTTATATTCCTACAGGGATTGCTTATGCTATCTGGTCAGGAGTCGGTATCGTCCTGATTAGTTTACTGTCCTGGGGCTTTTTCGGCCAACGGCTGGATCTGCCAGCCATTATAGGCATGATGTTGATTTGTGCCGGAGTGTTGGTAATTAACTTATTGTCACGAAGCGCACCACATTAAAAATAATTTCTTTTGAATCGAGTGAAATATGGTAGCCCGTATGTTTATACGGGCTACTTTTTATACTGCGGGTAAATTTTTTTTGGCAAGTGGAGCAGGGGATTACCACATTTGCGTTTTGAACAGTAGCAATAAAGTTTTCGGTGAGAAATGCCGCCAGCATTTTGTGATGAAACGGATATTGGCGGTATAGGTAGGTATTTGATATCGAGAGTTGATAGTTTATAGAAAAATAAAAATGAAATATTAAGTTTGTTTATTTTTAACCTTCGTACACATCGCTGATAAAATGATAACCACCCGCTGAACGGGTGGTTATGCGTAAGTTTAATTTTATAATTTCAGTGAATGTTTACGCTGTAATAATACAAATGATAGTGGACAAAAAGTACAATCAGTTGATAGAGTCACCGTAGGATGCTACTGCCTGAGCGGTGAGTCCCCCGATCAATACCTGTCTGACTCCATCATTTTTCAGCCAATAATAAGTATTATTTTCTTTATTAAAAGCGTAAATTCTACAAATACCGCCAGGCTCATTATTTGTATTCCATCCACTATTAGCTACATTGCCCCACTCCTGGTAAAGACCTGCGTTAACTTCTCGCGAGATAATATGACCTGAATTATGATCATTATAATCGTAACTATCGATATCCTGCGCTTCAGGAAATTCTCCGTTCATGCTTTCAACCCACGGTAAAATCTTTTTAATCGACTCATAAGTTTCAATACTGTATTTAAAAAACGCTTAACAGTAAAAATATAAATACCGGCAGTTTTGTTCGTTGATTTATCAGTGGCGAAAATAGCAAAAATCTTCCCAATACACTTTTCGTCAACGTCAGGAAAAGTTACTGTGCCATCCTGACTGACCGCCAGAACATTATTGTCTGCATCAGTGCTACAGCTCCATTTTACCTTGTCATTATTAACCGGGTCATTATCAATAACCATCTTAAAGGTGGCGCCTGGAAACAAGCAGTTAGGGAAATGGTAACCATTCTTCATATCATTGTTAATATCATAGATATGGTTGTCAACTAAAACGCCTGTAATTTTACTCATCTTTGACTCTCTTTGTTTATTAAATAAAAGGTTTTATTCCTGTGTAAAGGAATATGCTGATGTTATTGCAATCAATGAATGATTGTTCTTATTTACAGGTTATATAGTGGCATGAATATAACTATATAATGCCTCTGAGTAGTGGCTACACCGATTATTTGTGTTACGGCTATCTTCTTATTGGCTATGCAGGTCGTAGTGGGGCAAAACCGAAACGCATAAAATGCGTTGAAAACAGAGAGCAAGCTAAACAATTAATACAGACAGGATTCTGATTAGGAAAGTGAAAAGGAAGGGAGCAAGCAAAGTTGCTCCCTTAAACAATTAATACTCGAGGATGCCACGCGCGACGGGCAAATAGCGCAGGGAGAAATAGAGCATGTCTTTGCCGCAGGCGGAACGTTTTGCTAATAGCGAGGCGATCTCCGCATCCGGTTTTGGTTTAGCTTCAAACGTTTTACCTTTGCCCGCGACAAACAGTTCATAAACAATGCCGCTGGCGGGTGAGGAAGCCTGGCAATCTGTACTGGCTTGCAGATAACGTTCGCGCTGCCCGGCGGTGAGTTTATCCACGCCGCTGCCATCCTGTACCCAGACATTAACGCCGGTTGCTTTAACTTGTTCCAGCAGTTGCCGATAGCCATCGGGCGACATATTTCCGGCGAAGAAACTACTGATATAAACCGGTTTTGCCGAAACATCACTAATCAGTCGCTGCGCATTGTTTAACCATTTCAGTAATGGCTGACGGGCGGCTTCGCTGCGCCAGTTCAGGTCGTCAATTTCCGCACTGATGTACCAGCCATCCAACGTTACGCCCGGTGCGGCGCTCCATAATCTGGCTTGCTGGAGATCGGCCGCCAGCAGGCGATTAAGATAGCTCTCCAGCGCCGCAGATGACTGCTTCTGATGCATAAAAAATTCCGGATCGGCATTCAGGCCAACAATCAGCTTCAGGCCAGCGTGCTGCGCTGCCGCTGCTCGTCTGAACAATAATGCACGCTGTTCTGGCTGGGTGAACGCATCGCCGTAACGGGTCCATTGCAGAATCAGGGTGTCGAATCCTTGCAAATGCAACTGACTCATCAGTCCCTGCCACTGGGCGTCGGTGACCTGACTGTCACGATTTTGCGGTTGCCAGATGATACCTTTCATCGCAAAGGAAAAAGGGCTGACCAGCAGCAGTGTCAGCATTACGAAAATTAACTTACGCATTTACCAGTGCACTCCAATGGTGAGAAACGCGTTGTTGCGCTCCCCGCTACGTTGATTAATCGCCTTAAAGGTATGCTGATATTCGACGCCGAGACTGACTTTGTGCGGCCAGGCATCATAGTGCGTCTCGCCGGTCCAGATATTCCAGCGCACGCCAACACCGCCAAGCTGCGCGCCCTGAGTGCCTTTATCACGATAGCCGTTGTCCTGAACGTGAGCGTAAGGCTCAATGGTTTGTCCGTTCGCCACCTTCTGATGCCAGCTCACGCGATAATCTGCCGTCCACGCCTGAATATCCTGGCGGACATATTGCGCCGCATCGAGATACAGGTTTTGGGCAAACCAGCCTGAACCGTTCGGGTGCCACTCGTCGCTGTATTTGCCGCCGTTAAAGAACGAGGCACTGGCGCGCAGCATGGTATCGGAGGCGCCATTTTGCCCGTTCAGCGGCAACTGCTGTTCAACGACGAGGAAAAAGATTTGGTCGCGCAGGGGCTTCCAGCGCAGGCCGGTGCCGGACATCGGATTTTTCACCGGCATTGCTACACCGTTTTCTCCGGTGTCGGCAAATACACGGCTGTAAACCGAAAGCAGGTCGCCTTCCAGCAGCATATTGCGCCCGATGCGGTACTCGGCTTCCAGTTGCGCGTAGCTACGATAGCTTTTCCCTGGCGCAGCGCCGCCAACATTGTTGTTAGCGGTACTCATCGCCCCGGAACGCAAGCCGATGGAAGAATCGAAACTGAACGTCCAGCGGCGACCGACATCTTCATGCAGACGGCGGAAATTGAAGCGTTGCTGATTTTGCTCTGGCGTAAGTGGGGTTATCAGCGCCTGGTTATCAATATCATCAATTACCCGCCGGGCGTACTGTTGTGTTGCAGGCATATCATCCAGACGCTGGTTCACGTAGGCCAGTTGTCGGATCAGTGCCGGATCGTCCGGCAATCCTTTATGTGCCTGTTCCAGCATTTCCCGCGATTGCGCGATATCACCGCTATCCCACAAGGCGTAACCGAGCGCCGCCTGGGTATTGCTGTTATTGGGTTCCAGTTCCAGAGCGGCGCGCAAATCGCTCACCGCCGCAGAGACATCATGACGTTGGCGATAAATCGTCGCCCGCGCAACGTAAGCGTTAGCAGAAGGTGTAATGTTAATTGAGCGCGTGAGATCGTTCAGTGCGAGTTCCGGCTGACCAGGAATATAACGTTGTGCATGTAGCCACCAGTACAGAGCATTGTTTCCCAGCCCGCGTTGTTCTGCCTGCTGAAGCCAGCGATCGCGAGCCGCGCCATTTCCTGCTGCCTGAGCGGTATTGGCGGCAGCAAGTAGATCTTCATTGCTCATGTCGTGAAGGCTGATTTTCTGCCAGGCCGCCAGTGCGGTGGCGTAGTCCTCAACCTGATATGCCTGATAAGCCACCGCGCGATGTTGCCACGCGTTCGGTTGTCGTTGTTCGGCCTGAAGCCATGCATACAACGCCACACCGGGTAGCGTGTCCCGATAACACTTCGCCAGACGGTTCCAGGCCGCAGCATCGTAGGAAGGCGACATATCGCCCAGCAGGCGGACTATCGCCGGGCAATTATCTGCAATACCCGGCAACTGACTTTGCCACTGACGTTGCTCCGCCAGCGGCAAGGGTTTCGATAAAATCGCCACTTTCGCAGGCGTCGCCAGGTAAGGATGACTTTCCAGCAGAGACGCCAGTCGCGCCATTAGAGTCTGGCTGACACGCGCATCGCCCTGGAAAGGATAGCGGTGCAGCAATAAATCGGCAGCTTCGCGTGACTGCTCGTTCTGCATCAGTTGCCAGGTCAGTTGATCCAGACGGGTAAGATTTGCCGGTTCTTGCTGATACAGCAATCGTGCCAGACGCAGAGCTTCAGCCTTGTTACGGGTCGCTACGCTAACGGCATAACGCTCCTCAAGCATTTCATTGGCGGGGAGGGTGGCGAGCAGTTTTTGCGCTGCGTCGTACTGACCTTCTTTTAAAAGCACCGGTAGCGTTGCGCCAACAACATACTGGCGGTTATCGGCAAACTGCACCGTATAATTCGCCAACGCCTGAACGGGGTTGGCGCTGTATTTAGATAACAGATAGAGCCAACTTTTCTCTTGTGCGTCCGTGGTAAACAGCGGCTTATTTTCAATGAGATAATGCTGGAGGCGTGCTTTCTCGCCACGATAAGCCAGCGCGGTCGCGTAAGTAATATATGACTGTGGATCGGTGAAGATCCCCTGTGATTGCAGCGCCAGTATCCGATCGTCCAGCTGCCCGGCAAGCAGAACATCAAACCACTGACGGCGCTCAGCTGCGTTTAATGTATTTTGTTGCCGTGATTCACTGAATAACGCTTCTGCCAGCGGCCACTGCTTGAGGTAGATTGCGCGTTGCAGCAGATCGGTACGCAACGTTTTTCCTTCCGGCGATGCGGCAAACTTCGCATCGTTCAGTTGCGCTCTGGCGACAGGCAACTGTGCCAGTCGCAGGGCATTCTGCCCGACTTCACTGCGGCAACGCAGGGTCGGCGCAGCATCGCACGCTTTTTGCTGAGCCAGCAGTTCTTCAACGGTATTAACGGTTTTGACTTCTACTGGAATAGCCGCAAGATTGCGTTCAAGGCGGGCATCACCAGGATGACGTTTCAGTTGATCTTCAAGCAACAGCCGCGCGCGATCATCATGACCAAAATGGCGATAGGCTTCCGCCAGATATAACGTCAACGGAATATTATCCGGCACCTGCTGATGAATATATTCAAATTCGCGGATGGCGGTTGCTTCGTCGTTATTTTTCTGTGCCTTTAGCGCCTTATCGAGACGGGGATAAATAACAAAATGGCGATAGTCGCTAAGCCCCAGCTCTTCTGCGCTGGTGCCGATATTGTCTGCGAGTGCGCTGGTACTCAATAAAGACGTCAGCAGTAAACCAGACCATCCGATGACGCGATTAAGGTTATTCTCCTTCATTTTCGGACTCCAGTTGCGCAACCTGTTCTGTGTTTAAACCTGCTTTGAGTAATAGTGATTGCATCGAAACTTGTAATTCGCGTTGAATTGTCAGGACGCGATCCAACGTTTCCTGGCTGATAACGCCTTCGGTGACCAAAAATTTACCGAGCGGCAGTGAGCTGCGTTCATGGCGCAATAACAACACGTTAATTGCAGAACGATTAATATGGCCGAGCGTGGTCAGTATTTCGGCGAACAGGAACTGATGCGGTACATATTGCTGCCAGATGTCGCTGGCCTGCTGTTCAGTGAGCCATTGCTGCTGAACCGCATTGTGCAACATTGCTCGTGGGTCATAACCGCGACGACGCGCATACCAGTGACGTAAACCGGTGACGATTTGCCCGCGCAGAACAATGACGTAACGCACCTTGCGTCCGACCTTACGTGTCAGAGCCGCCAGTGAAACCGGATCGATACCATCTTCGCTGCCGACAATTAACTCATCGTTTTCCAGACGCAGCGGCAGTACCGCATAATGTAGCGCCACGGAGGCTGGCATTTCGGCAATCAGAGAGGAAGGGATCTGCCAGGCATCGATCGATTCCCATGCCACGCCGTTTTGCTCCGCCAGTGCCTGTGCAAGCTGTTCGGCGCTAATCAGCCCCTGCATCAGCATTGAACCGCCGAGGCGTAGACCTTCGACGCGATTACGCAGTGCTGTATCAAGTTGTTCTTCAGTGATGACCTGATTTTCCAGCAGGATTTGACCTAACGGGCGCAACGAACGGGTATCGCCAGTCACGCTGGGGAAATCATGCGTCGTTTTATCCCATGCCACGCGACGCGGGTCGCCGTGCTGAAGTACCTGTTTCAACGCGCGCCAGTTGGCCATAAAGTTAATCAGGTTGCCCCAGAATAGCCGCAGGACGGAGAGTAAACCTTGCGTCAGGCCGTAGTAGCCGGTGACAAAAATCACCCGTTGCACAATGCGGTTGATCATCAAGCCAAAGTTTAGCCACAGCAGGGTCATTAACCATGCGCTGCCGCTGAAAATAGAAAGAAAATGCCAGGCATCGGAGCACAAACTTTCATACGCCATCAACAGCAAAAGCTGGAGCATCACCAGCATCGCGAGGAAGCTGACAAAGTTACTGATTGCCCCTTTGCGGTCGCGCCAGAGAAAGTAGTTCAGCGTCAGGCTGGAGGTCCATTTGTGGGTTTTAAAGCCCTGGAAAACAATGCCGATGATCCAGCGAGATTTTTGTCGAACCGCAGTCGAAAAGGTGTCGGGGAAATATTCGCGCACGCAGATCATGTTTGACGTCCGCGCGTGCTGTAAAAATTTACGCTGCTCGCGTTCTTTGGCTTCGTCCACCACCGGAAAACGGACAAAAATTTCCGTCATACCTTTTTCTTTCAGGCGGAAACCAATATCGTAATCTTCGGTAAGACTCTGCACGTCGAAAGCGATACCGTCACCGTCGGCTAACAGCGCGGTCACGGCGCGGCGGCTGAAGCAGGTGCCGACGCCTGCGCTAGGCACCTGTCCGGCGAGAGCTTCACGCACCGGAACATCTTTGCCATGCAGTTCTGAAAATTCATCGATATAGGTCATGCTGGTGAAGTGTGTCCACTCGCGTTCAAACGGATACACCGGGATCTGAATCAGATCTTTACGCTCAACCAGATAGTTGAACAGACGCAATTCCATTGGCGAAATCACGTCTTCAGCATCATGCAAAATAAAACCAGCAAAGGCGAAATTGGCGCTACGTTCAAACTGGGTGATGGCGTCCAGCACGTTGTTCAGGCAGTCGGCTTTACTGGTGGGGCCAGGACGCGCGCAGACCACCTTGTGTACATTCGGAAAGCGAGCGCACACTTCGTCAACATCACGCTGAGTATCGGGGTCGTTGGGGTAGGTGCCAACAAAGATATGATAGTTTTCGTAATCGAGCGTGGTCGCCGCCAGCTCGGCCATATTGCCGATGACGCCCGTTTCATTCCACGCCGGAACCATAATCGCTAACGGTTTTTCATCTGGTTTATACAGTTCGCGGTAACTCATTCGCGGGTAGCGGCGATAAACACTCAACTTGCGTTTAATGCGGCGTACCCAGTAGACGACATCAATAAAAAAATCGTCCAGCCCGCTGATGAACATGATGACCGCTAACGTTATCGCGATTACTTTTAAGCCGTAGAGCCAGGTAGCAAAAACATCAAGAAGCCAGTCCACACAAAAACCTTACATTAACGCTGGTTATGTTTAGGGTGGCGTATATTAAGGTTTTTTATGAATTGTGACAGCTTTTTACCATTAATAGGTATGACTATTGCGGCACGTTATTTTTACACTGGTTATAAAAGTTGCCGTTTGCTGAATAATTAAGCGGGTAATGTGATAATAAACCTTGTCCCCCGCGCATCTGACGTTACTGCAACCGTGCCTTTATGCGCGACAACTATCGATTTCACTATCGCCAGACCAATGCCGCTACCTTCGCCTTTTCGCTGACGGGAGGGGTCAACGCGATAGAAACGGTCAAACAATCGCGGTAAGTGCTCGGGCGCAATGGGCGTACCGGGGTTTTCGACGGTAACTTGCACCTGGTGATCGACCGTCTGGCAGCGCACTACAATTGCCTCTCCGGGTGGCGTATAACGCAGGGCATTAGAAAGCAGGTTGCTTAACGCCCGACGCAGCATCAGCGGATCGCCCGCAACCTGACATTCGTCGCCAACAAACCGCAACTCCACGCCGCGATCTTCCGCTAACGCCTCGAAAAAATCGAACACTTTGCCGACTTCATCTGCCAGGTTGAGCATTTTCTTTTCGGGGATTAACTGGTTGTTATCGGCCTGGGCGAGAAACAGCATATCGCTGACCATTTTCGCCATTCGCGTCAGCTCTTCGAGATCAGAGTAGAGCACATCTTCCAGTTCCTTCTGGCTGCGCGACTGGCTGAGGGCGATTTCCGTTTGCGTAATGAGATTAGTAATCGGCGTGCGAATTTCGTGGGCGATATCCGCTGAGAAATTGGACTGGCGGGTAAAGACATCCTCAATACGCTCGATCATATGGTTGAACGACAGTACCAACTGTTCCAGCTCAATCGGCACGGTCTGCGGGTCAAGGCGAACATCGAGATCTTTTGAAGTAATGTTCTGGATCTGACGACTGACGCTGCGAATTGGCGAATGGCCTTTATGTACTGCCAACAGCACGATAAAGACGATCAGGATGCTGATGATCGATGCGGTCATAATAAGTTTATTCATCAAATCATTTATGTAATGAAGATGAAAATCGATCGATAGCGCGATATAGAGCGTATAAGCAGGTTTGCCGTCCACCAGCGGGCCAACCGGCAAGCTAATCATCCGCCAGTTGCTGTGTTCCATATGCCCATGACCGTGGCCCGGCATCATCATCGTCGGGCCGGAAAGGAGAAACACCTCGCCGTTCCGGGCGTCTTTATCGGGTATGGCGTCGCGCGCAAACTCGCGGATATCCGGCGCGTCGGGGGAGTGATACACCGTTTTTCCGTGGCTATCTGCCAGGGAAATCAACACGTTGGAATAACCACTGACAATGTCTTCCAGCGTCATTAAGCGTCGGGCTTGTGTCTCTTCGGGATGATTAAGAACGCGCTTTAGCGTGGTGCTAATCTCTTTTAAATCATTAATATCCTGCTCGGCAAAATGCACCTTTACCGAGTGGATCATGATCCATGCGAAGGCGAAAAATGCCGCGATGGTGGCAAGGCTGATAAAAAAGGTCAGGCGGGTTGCCAGCGAAAACGGGCGCTGAAACGGCTTACTGGCCATCCGGCACCTCGAGCATGTAACCCACGCCGCGCACGGTCTGAATCAGCTTTGGTTCAAAGTCGTTGTCGATTTTGCCGCGCAGCCGCTTCACCGCCACATCAATGGCGTTGGTATCGCTGTCAAAATTCATGTCCCATACCTGCGAGGCGATAAGCGAGCGGGGCAGCACTTCGCCCTGATGGCGGAGGAAAAACTCCAGCAGAGTAAATTCTTTACTGGTCAAAGTGATGCGCGTGCCGCTGCGGGTGACTTTGCGGCTGACGAGATCGACCATCAAATCGGCAACCTGAAACTGACTTTCGATAATCACCGCCGCCCCGCGCCGCAGTAGAGTGCGCACCCGCGCCAGCAGTTCAGCAAAAGCGAACGGCTTCACCAGGTAGTCATCCGCTCCCAGCTCCAGTCCCTTGACGCGATGTTCAATCGTACCCAGCGCGCTGAGCAACAGAATCGGCATCCCTTTATTGGCAGAACGCAACATGCGCACGATATCCCAGCCGTTCACGTCCGGCAGCATAATATCGAGGATTATCAGGTTATAATCACCGGTCATCGCCAGATGGTAGCCATTCAGCCCGTTGTCGGCTAAATCGACCACAAAACCGGCTTCGGTTAACCCTTTGGTTAGGTATTCGCCAGTTTTCTTTTCATCTTCGACAATCAACAGTTTCATATTTCCTCCGCATGTTGCCCGGGCAATTCTAGAGGAGCGGGATCAGATGGCAATCGCTTATTGGCAAAATGACAATTTTGTCATTTTCCTGTCACCGGAAAATCAGAGCCTGGAGGGTAAAGTTGGCGGCATAAAATCACTAAAAATTATGTGCCTATGTCTCCTTGTAAACTTCTGACATTTTGTGTGGGTCTTGTGCTAACCGGTTGTTCGCTGGCACCGGATTATCAGCGTCCGGCAATGCCCGTGCCGCAGCAGTTCTCACTCAGCCAGAACGGGCTGGTTAACGCAGCAGATAACTATCAGAACGCGGGCTGGCGCACCTTTTTTGTTGATAATCAGGTGAAGACGCTGATTAGCGAGGCGCTGGTGAATAACCGGGATTTGCGCATGGCGACGCTGAAAGTGCAGGAAGCGCGTGCGCAATATCGTCTGACCGATGCCGATCGCTACCCACAGCTCAATGGCGAGGGCAGCGGTAGCTGGAGCGGCAATCTTCAGGGCGATTCGGCTACGATACGGGAGTTCTCGACTGGCCTTAACGCCAGCTTTGACCTCGATTTTTTCGGTCGCTTAAAGAACATGAGCGAAGCCGAGCGACAAAATTATTTAGCCTCTGAGGAAGCTCAGCGCGCGGTGCATATTCTGCTGGTTTCTAATGTCGCGCAAAGCTATTTCAATCAGCAGCTGGCGTATGCGCAATTGCAAATAGCCGAAGAAACGCTGCGTAATTATCAGCAGTCATATGCGTTTGTCGAAAAACAACTGTTGACAGGTAGCAGCAATGTTCTGGCGCTGGAACAGGCTCGCGGGGTGATTGAAAGTACCCGCAGTGACATCGCTAAACGTCAGGGGGAACTGGCGCAGGCGAATAATGCATTGCAACTGTTATTAGGAAGCTACGGCAAGCTGCCGCAAGCGCAGACAGTAAACAGCGACAGCCTGCAAAGCGTTAAATTACCGGCGGGCTTGTCGTCGCAAATCTTATTGCAGCGCCCGGATATTATGGAAGCTGAACACGCGTTAATGGCGGCTAATGCCAATATTGGGGCCGCACGCGCGGCATTTTTCCCGTCTATAAGCCTGACCAGCGGAATATCGACCGCTAGTAGCGAACTGTCGTCATTATTTAACGCCAGCAGCGGGATGTGGAATTTTATTCCCAAAATTGAGATCCCCATTTTTAATGCCGGGCGCAACCAGGCCAATCTGGATATCGCCGAAATTCGCCAGCAGCAGTCGGTAGTGAATTATGAACAGAAAATCCAGAACGCCTTTAAAGAAGTGGCAGATGCACTGGCATTACGTCAAAGCCTGAATGATCAAATTAGCGCCCAGCAGCGTTATCTGGCGTCGCTACAAATTACCCTGCAACGGGCGCGGGCATTATATCAGCACGGCGCAGTAAGTTATCTGGAAGTGCTGGATGCCGAACGTTCTTTATTTGCAACCCGACAAGCTTTACTCGACCTGAATTATGCCCGTCAGGTTAACGAAATTTCTTTATATACCGCACTTGGTGGCGGTTGGTAGCAGTAATTTTTAACTCCAGGAGAGAATAAATGAAAAAAGCACTGCAAGTCGCAATGTTCAGTCTGTTTACCGTTATTGGCTTTAATGCCCAGGCTAACGAACATCATCATGAAACCATGAGCGAAGCACAACCACAGGTCATTAGTGCCACCGGCGTGGTAAAAGGCATTGATCTGGAAAGCAAAAAAATCACCATCCATCACGATCCGATTGCCGCAGTCAACTGGCCGGAGATGACCATGCGTTTTACCATCACCCCGCAGACGAAAATGAGCGAAATTAAAACCGGCGACAAAGTGGCGTTTAATTTTGTTCAGCAGGGCAATCTCTCTTTATTACAGGATATTAAAGTCAGCCAGTAACCCAGGTTTAATTCAATGAAAAAAATCGCGCTTATTATCGGCAGCATGATCGCGGGCGGCATTATTTCTGCGGCGGGTTTTACCTGGTTTGCAAAGGCGGAACCGCCAGTGGAAAAAACGCCAACCGCAGAACGTAAAATCTTATTCTGGTACGACCCGATGTATCCCAATACGCGGTTCGATAAACCGGGTAAATCGCCGTTTATGGATATGGATCTGGTGCCGAAATATGCCGATGAAGAGAGTTCTGCGTCTGGTGTGCGCATTGACCCGACTCAGACGCAGAACCTTGGGGTGAAAACGGCTACCGTCACGCGCGGGTCGCTGACGTTTGCCCAGAGTTTCCCGGCGAATGTCAGTTACAACGAGTATCAGTTTGCCATTGTACAGGCTCGCGCCGCCGGGTTTATCGACAAAGTTTATCCGCTTACCGTGGGCGATAAAGTGCAAAAGGGCGCGCCGCTTCTCGACCTGACCATTCCCGACTGGGTGGAAGCGCAGAGTGAGTATTTACTGCTGCGCGAAACCGGCGGTACGGCGACCCAGACTGAAGGCATTCTTGAGCGGCTGAGACTGGCGGGAATGCCGGAGGCTGATATTCGCCGCCTGATCGCCACGCAAAAAATCCAGACTCGCTTTACGCTCAAAGCGCCCATTGATGGCGTGATCACCGCGTTTGATCTGCGCGCGGGAATGAATATCGCCAAAGATAACGTGGTAGCGAAAATTCAGGGTATGGATCCGGTGTGGGTCACTGCTGCGATCCCGGAGTCCATCGCCTGGCTGGTGAAAGATGCCTCGCAGTTTACACTCACCGTTCCGGCGCGACCCGATAAAACGCTCACCATCCGCAAATGGACGCTACTACCGGGCGTGGATGCCGCGACCCGCACTTTGCAACTGCGTCTGGAAGTCGATAACGCCGACGAGGCACTAAAACCGGGAATGAACGCCTGGTTGCAACTCAACACCGCCAGCGAACCGATGCTGCTCATTCCGTCACAGGCGCTGATTGATACCGGCAGCGAACAGCGGGTGATTACCGTTGATGCCGACGGGCGCTTTGTACCGAAACGCGTTGCCGTTTTCCAGGCATCGCAAGGCGTCACCGCGCTACGCTCTGGTCTGGTGGAAGGGGAAAAGGTGGTTTCCAGTGGCCTGTTCCTGATTGATTCTGAAGCCAATATTTCTGGCGCGCTGGAGCGGATGCGCTCTGAAAGTGCTACCCACGCGCATTGAGGGAATAGCCAATGATTGAATGGATTATTCGCCGCTCGGTGGCGAACCGTTTTCTGGTGCTGATGGGCGCGTTGTTTCTGAGCATCTGGGGCACCTGGACCATCATTAACACGCCAGTGGATGCACTGCCGGATCTCTCTGATGTGCAGGTGATTATTAAAACCAGCTATCCCGGTCAGGCTCCGCAAATCGTTGAAAATCAGGTGACTTATCCACTAACTACCACCATGTTGTCGGTGCCGGGCGCGAAGACCGTGCGCGGTTTCTCGCAGTTTGGTGATTCTTATGTGTATGTCATTTTCGAAGATGGCACCGATCCGTACTGGGCGCGCTCGCGGGTGCTGGAGTATCTCAACCAGGTGCAGGGTAAGCTGCCTGCAGGAGTCAGCGCCGAGCTGGGGCCAGACGCTACGGGTGTTGGCTGGATCTATGAATACGCGCTGGTGGATCGCAGCGGTAAGCACGATCTGGCTGATTTACGCTCATTGCAGGACTGGTTTCTCAAATATGAGCTAAAAACCATCCCAGACGTTGCGGAAGTAGCGTCGGTGGGCGGAGTGGTGAAAGAGTACCAGGTGGTCATCGATCCTCAGCGCCTGGCGCAGTATGGCATCAGTCTCGCCGAAGTAAAAAGCGCGCTGGATGCCTCAAACCAGGAAGCGGGTGGTTCGTCGATTGAACTGGCGGAAGCGGAATATATGGTGCGCGCCAGCGGCTATCTGCAAACGCTCGACGACTTTAATCACATCGTTTTAAAAGCCAGTGAAAATGGCGTGCCCGTTTATCTGCGTGATGTTGCGAAAGTCCAGGTAGGGCCGGAAATGCGCCGGGGCATTGCGGAACTGAACGGCGAAGGCGAAGTGGCGGGCGGAGTGGTGATCCTGCGCTCCGGCAAAAACGCCCGTGAAGTGATCGCCGCCGTGAAGGACAAGCTGGAAACGCTAAAAAGCAGTCTGCCGGAAGGCGTGGAGATAGTTACAACATACGATCGCAGCCAGCTCATTGATCGCGCCATCGACAACCTCAGCGGCAAGTTGCTGGAAGAGTTTATTGTGGTGGCGATAGTCTGCGCGCTGTTTCTCTGGCATGTGCGCTCGGCGCTGGTGGCGATTATTTCGTTGCCGCTGGGGTTGTGTATTGCTTTTATTGTCATGCACTTTCAGGGACTGAACGCCAATATTATGTCGCTGGGCGGCATTGCGATTGCCGTCGGGGCGATGGTCGATGCCGCTATCGTCATGATCGAGAATGCGCATAAACGGCTGGAAGAGTGGCAGCACCAGCATCCTGACGCCACGCTGGATAATAAAACGCGCTGGCAGATTATCACCGATGCATCTGTTGAAGTGGGGCCGGCACTGTTTATCAGTCTGCTGATTATCACGTTGTCGTTTATCCCGATCTTCACCCTGGAAGGGCAGGAAGGGCGTCTGTTTGGCCCACTGGCGTTCACCAAAACCTATGCCATGGCGGGTGCGGCGCTGCTGGCGATCGTGGTGATCCCGATCCTGATGGGCTACTGGATACGTGGCAAAATTCCGCCAGAAAGCAGTAACCCGCTCAACCGTTTTTTGATTCGTATTTACCATCCGCTGTTGCTGAAAGTACTGCACTGGCCGAAAACCACGCTGCTGGTGGCGGCGCTTTCGGTGCTGACGGTTATCTGGCCGCTGAATAAAGTTGGCGGGGAATTTTTACCGCAGATCAATGAAGGCGACTTGTTATATATGCCATCGACGCTGCCGGGGATTTCCGCGTCGGAAGCAGCGAGTATGTTGCAAAAAACCGACAAGCTGATTATGAGCGTACCTGAAGTGGCGCGAGTGTTTGGCAAAACAGGGAAAGCGGAAACTGCCACCGACTCCGCTCCGCTGGAGATGGTAGAAACGACCATTCAGCTTAAGCCGCAGGATCAGTGGCGACCAGGCATGACGATGGACAAAATCATCGAAGAGCTGGATAACACCGTGCGGCTGCCGGGGCTGGCGAATCTGTGGGTGCCGCCAATCCGTAACCGCATCGACATGCTCTCGACCGGCATTAAAAGCCCCATCGGCATTAAAGTTTCCGGCACTGTGCTGGCGGATATCGACGCGATGGCGGAGCAAATTGAAGACGTGGCGCGAACGGTGCCAGGCGTGGTTTCGGCCCTTGCCGAGCGTCTGGAAGGTGGGCGCTATATTAACGTTGAGATTAACCGTGAAAAAGCCGCGCGTTACGGTATGACGGTGGCGGATGTGCAGTTGTTTGTCACCTCTGCGGTGGGCGGGGCGATGGTTGGCGAAACGGTGGAAGGAATTGCCCGTTATCCGATTAATCTGCGTTATCCGCAAAGCTGGCGCGATAGCCCGCAGGCGCTGCGACAGTTACCGATCCTGACGCCGATGAAGCAGCAAATCACCCTGGCGGACGTGGCCGACGTTAACGTCTCCACCGGACCGTCGATGCTGAAAACCGAGAATGCGCGCCCGACGAGCTGGATTTATATCGACGCCCGCGATCGTGACATGGTGTCGGTGGTTCACGATCTGCAAAAAGCGATTGCCGAGAAAGTGCAGTTGAAACCGGGCACCAGCGTGGCGTTTTCCGGTCAGTTCGAGTTACTGGAGCGCGCCAACCATAAGCTGAAACTCATGGTGCCGATGACGCTGATGATCATCTTCGTGCTGTTATATCTGGCGTTCCGTCGCGTGGGGGAAGCGTTACTGATTATCAGCAGCGTACCGTTTGCGCTGGTGGGCGGCATCTGGTTCCTGTGGTGGATGGGCTTTCATCTTTCCGTCGCGACGGGCACCGGTTTTATCGCTCTCGCCGGAGTCGCTGCCGAGTTTGGCGTGGTGATGCTGATGTATTTACGTCACGCCATAGAGGCAGAGCCGTCGCTGGATAACCCGCAGACCTTTAGCGAGCAGAAACTGGATGAGGCGTTGTATCACGGCGCGGTACTGCGCGTGCGCCCGAAAGCGATGACGGTGGCGGTGATTATCGCCGGTTTGCTGCCCATTCTGTGGGGAACGGGGGCGGGTTCAGAGGTGATGAGTCGCATCGCCGCGCCGATGATTGGCGGCATGATTACTGCACCTTTGCTGTCGCTGTTTATTATCCCGGCGGCGTATAAGCTGATGTGGCTGCACCGGCATCGGATTTAGGCAAAATTGCCTGATGCGTTACGCTTATCAGGCCTACAGCGTGAATTATAATTTATTGAATTTGCACATTTCTGTAGGCCAAATAAGGCGTTAACACCCTAATTGGCAATAACAAGGTACTTTTTGTCGGCAATTTGCATAAGAAAGGGATACCCGGTTTAACTGTGTGGATTGTGTCTTGCGACGACCAGCACTAAATGTTAAAAGGAGCCCCTCAATAAAAAAGACACACAGGGGAAAGGCGTGAAAAACGCGTCAACCGTATCGGAAGATACTGCGTCGAATCAAGAACCGACGCTTCATCGGGGATTACATAACCGTCATATTCAGCTAATTGCGCTGGGTGGCGCCATTGGTACAGGTCTGTTTCTTGGCATTGGTCCGGCGATTCAGATGGCGGGGCCGGCTGTATTGCTGGGCTACGGCGTTGCCGGGATCATCGCTTTCCTGATTATGCGCCAGCTTGGCGAAATGGTGGTTGAGGAGCCGGTATCCGGTTCATTTGCCCACTTTGCCTATAAATACTGGGGACCGTTTGCGGGCTTCCTCTCTGGCTGGAACTACTGGGTAATGTTCGTGTTGGTGGGAATGGCAGAGCTGACCGCTGCGGGCATCTATATGCAGTACTGGTTCCCGGATGTTCCAACGTGGATTTGGGCTGCCGCCTTCTTTATTATCATCAACGCCGTTAACCTGGTGAACGTGCGCTTGTATGGTGAAACCGAGTTCTGGTTCGCGCTGATTAAAGTGCTGGCAATCATTGGCATGATCGGCTTTGGCCTGTGGTTACTGTTTTCTGGTCACGGCGGCGAGAAAGCTAGTATCGATAACCTCTGGCGCTACGGTGGTTTCTTTGCCACCGGCTGGAATGGGCTGATTTTGTCGCTGGCGGTGATTATGTTCTCCTTCGGCGGTCTGGAGCTGATTGGGATTACTGCCGCTGAAGCGCGCGATCCAGAAAAAAGCATCCCTAAAGCAGTGAATCAGGTCGTGTATCGCATCCTGCTGTTTTATATCGGTTCACTGGTGGTTTTACTGGCGCTCTACCCGTGGGTGGAAGTGAAATCCAACAGTAGCCCGTTTGTGATGATTTTCCATAATCTCGACAGCAACGTGGTAGCTTCTGCGCTGAACTTCGTCATTCTGGTGGCGTCGCTGTCAGTGTATAACAGCGGAGTTTACTCCAACAGCCGGATGCTGTTTGGCCTTTCCGTCCAGGGGAATGCGCCGAAGTTTTTGACTCGCGTAAGCCGTCGCGGTGTTCCGATTAACTCGCTGATGCTTTCCGGAGCGATCACTTCGCTGGTGGTGTTAATCAACTATCTGCTGCCGCAAAAAGCGTTTGGTCTGCTGATGGCGCTGGTGGTAGCAACGCTGCTGTTGAACTGGATTATGATCTGCCTGGCGCACCTGCGTTTTCGTGCGGCGATGCGACGTCAGGGGCGTGAAACCCGCTTCAAAGCTCTGATGTATCCGTTTGGCAACTATCTTTGCATTGCCTTTCTCGGCATGATTTTGCTGCTGATGTGCACAATAGATGATATGCGCTTGTCAGCGATCCTACTGCCGGTGTGGATTGTGTTCCTGTTTGTGGCGTTTAAAACGCTGCGTCGGAAATAAGGCATTCACGCTACATCCGACAAAACGATGTCCGCTCTCATCCATTCGATGAGAGCGGTTTTTTTAATTACTGCTTAAATGCACCCGCCAGAGAGCGAATATCATTGCCGGTTGGCGACTGATGAAGTCGCAGACCAAACTCTTCGACAATGGCAAATATATGGTCGAAAATATCAGCCTGAATGCTTTCATATTCCAGCCACACTACGGTATTGGTAAACGCATATATCTCAAGCGGTAAACCATTATCGCCCGGTGCAAGCTGGCGTACCATTAAGGTCATATCTTTACGAATACGTGGATGGTTACGTAGATATTCGTTCAGATAGGCACGAAATGTTCCAATATTCGTCATTCGGCGCAGGTTTAATACTGACTCCGTAGACCCTTGCTGGCGGTTCCACTCATTAATTTCCTGATGGCGGCTGGTTAAATAAGGCTTTAACAGATGCGCTTTATTCAGCCGCTGCATTTCGGTTTCATCAAGAAAGCGAATGCTGGTGACATCAATACTGATACTGCGTTTAATGCGTCGTCCACCAGAGGCTGACATTCCGCTCCAGTTTTTAAAGGAGTCAGAAACCAGAGACCAGGTGGGAATAGTGGTAATGGTATTGTCCCAGTTACGTACTTTGACGGTGGTTAAACCAATATCGATCACCGCGCCATCCGCGCCGTATTTCGGCATTTCCAGCCAGTCGCCCAGTTTCAGCATATCGTTCGCGGAAAGCTGAATACCTGCCACCAGACCAAGAATCGGATCTTTAAATACCAACATCAGCACGGCAGCCATTGCGCCAAGACCACTGATCAGAATGGTCGGTGACTGACCAATCAGCAGCGAGATCATCAAAATGCCGACCAGAATAGCGCCGATCAGCTTTATCCCCTGAAATATCCCTTTCAGCGGTAACTGTTTTGCTGCCGGGAATTTCTGCGCCAGATTTAAAATAACATCCAGCAACGAGAAGACTGAAAGCAGCGCATACATCATGATCCACAACTGTGCGCAGGTGGTCAGAATATCAGCCGCTTCGGTGCCTTTTTGCAGCCAGAATACCGCCTGAATATTGACGATAATCCCCTGCAGGGTAAAAGCTAAACGGTGAAATAGTTTATTCTGGGTAATGATTTGCAGCCACAGCCGTGAACTGGCAATGGCGCGTTTTTCGAAGGTACGTAATACCACCCAGTGCAAAATAATATGTACTACAACGGCGGTCAGAAAAATAATACCGAAAATCATCACCATTGAGGTGGTGTGATCAATCTCAATACCCGCTAAATCTTCAACCTGGGATATTAAATCCTGCATAACGTCTCCTGTATACAACAGTGGACTATGATGACGGCTGAAACAGGGTTATGCAAATCAGGAAAATCTGATGTGAAATAGCCGGGATCAGTTCCCGGCTATAAAGGAGAATTACACTTCAGTTAAGGTGATACTTTGCGGCAGACGAGATTTTGGCAGGGTAGCGTTAAAATCTTCCACGCTGTGATGGCCTACCGGTACGACCACCAGACTGGTGTAACCTTTCTCTTTCAAACCAAATTCTTCATCGAGGATCGCCGCGTCAAAACCTTCGATTGGCACCGCGTCCAGACCCAGTGCCGCAACGCCCAGCAGGAAGTTACCGACGTTGAGATAAACCTGTTTTGCCATCCACTCTGCATCATCATGCAGATCTTTACGGTGCATATCGGCGAAGAACTTACGGCCTTTATCGTTCGCCGCTTTGGCTTCCGGCGTGGCAAAGCGACCATCGGCATCTTCCTGGTCAACAACCAGCTTCAGCCAGGCATCGTCCATTGCGGTTTTCGCGCAGAACACCACGACGTGCGAGGCATCAAGTATTTTACGTTCGTTGAACACGTAATTGTCGGCGGCGGATTTAGCGACACGCGCTTTACCTTCTTCCGTGCTGGCCACAATAAAATGCCATGGCTGGGAGTTGGTGCTGGATGGGCTGTACTGCAACAGGGTTTTGATCTGCTCGGCTTGTTCCGGGGTAAGTTTTTTGCTGGCATCAAATGCCTTAGTGGAATGACGCTTTAGGGCGACAGAAATGATATCCATAAAGACTCCTTGTGAAAGATGTTTGTGTGCCAGCAGATTACAAGGATCGAAGTAAAATGGTAAGCGAGAAAAATGCGCTATAGATTTCCGCTTTAGTCTGGACGTACTCTTTTTTGATCGCGTTTAGCCAGGCCATCAACCACTAAGTTCCACGAATCGTTAATCAGATCGCTGAGCAACGATTCAGAGATTTCGTCGCCGGGATACACCGAAATCCAGTGCTTTTTATTCATGTGATACCCAGGCTTAATGCTCGGGTATATTTGCTGATTTAACAGGGATTTTTGTGGATCGGACTTCAGATTGATAAAGGGGACGCCGCGCAGTTCTGACGACAGCATAAAAATCTTGCCGCCAATTTTAAAAACATCGAACTCCGGGCCAAAAGGCCAGCAAAGCTCGACAAAGGGTAACTCAAGAGCCAGGCGTTTCGCCGTTTCGTGCAGTGATTGCTTATCCATAAACGTTCCTTTAGGCGAAGGAGAATAAGCAAAGTATGCCGCGAAGTTCGGCGATAATCGACGTTTAATCCGCTAGCGAGAACCAGCGTCGCCAGATAAATCTAAGAATAAAATACTCAATAGCGCCCAGCACTAAAAACCACAGGCAAAACAATAAAGTGTAAAGCTGGCTAAGATCCATCAGATGAAACATAGTCACCAGTTTTTGTGCCAGCGTCAGCCCCAGTGCGGGGGCGGGCAGCAGCAGGCAAGAGAGGAAAGCCATCAGCAAAATGCCTGCTGCGGTAGTTAAGGTTTCTAAGGGGTGTTTCATAACATTGTTAAATGTAAGTTAAAACACCATTGTCGGGGATATTTCTGCGTAACGCAATTCTCCGCTTAGTCTCCAGCCCAAATCTCACAATGCTTTTTCACCAGCCCAATCAGCGAGCCGCCATCGGCGACAAAATCTCGCATCAGCTGCGCTTCATTCAGACCGCTGATAACCTGGCGGTGCAGTGCTTCAATTGCACTGGATGCGCCAATTTTATGTGCAGAAGGAGCTATTTTTTCCAACAATCGCAAGGTGTCTTCTGTCAGTGGACGACGATCGCCGGTGTGCGGATCGGTAACGACGCCTTCCAGACCATAACGGCAGGCCTGGAAACGGTTGAATTTATACAGCAGATAATCTTTCTCCTGATGTTTGAACGGGCGTTCCGTCAGCAACCAGTGGGCGGTGGCCTGAATCAATCCCGCCATATTTACCGCATGGCTAAGGGTTAACGGGGTATCCATCACCCGAACCTCCACCGTGCCAAAATGAGGGCTAGGGCGAATATCCCAGTGCAGATCTTTAATGCTGTCGATCATCGTGGTGTAACTCAGGCAGCGAAACAGGGCTTCAAATTGTTGCCAGTTACTGACCCACGGCATTGGACCATTATCGGGAAAGGCAGAAAAAATATTCGGTCGTGAGGAGGCAAAACGTGTATCCGTTCCCTGCATATACGGCGATGCGGCAGAAAGGGCGATAAAGTGCGGTACAAAGCGTGATAAGCCGTGCAGCAAATAAATAGCGTTATCACCACTGGCGCAGCCAACGTGAACATGCTGACCAAAAACAGTCGCTTGTTGAATGAGATAGCCGAAGTTTTCCAGCGTCCGTTGATAACGTTCGTTATCGCACACCTCCTGACGCTGCCATTTCTGAAACGGGTGCGTACCACCGCCGCAAATTTCCAGATGATGGTCTGCGGCTGCCTGCAATACGACTTTCTGCATCGCTGAAAATTGCCCGGCAGCCTGGTTGATATCACGGCAAACATCCGTCGCCAGTTCCAGCATACTTTCGGTGATATCGTGCTTCACCTCCCCGGTAGTGATCTTGCTTTTTACCGCGTCAATCAGCGTTGAAGAGTCCTGGCTAAGGTCATATCCCGGAGGATTAACCACCTGCATTTCCAGTTCAATACCGAGGGTAAAAGGTTCAGAGACATGAAAATCGGGTAATGGCATAGGTTTCTCTTATGTTGGCGTTTTCATTCCAGTATAGAAGTGTCAGCGGCAGGGCGAGATGCGGAAGTTCTGGAATGTTTCTTTTTTTGGTGATGGTGAACTGATTGCTACTGAAGCAATTTGGCTACTTTTGCAATGTGACAAGTAGCGGCAGAGCTGGCTGGCGGCGAAGAATTTTGACGATTGGGGCGTGCAGAAAAAAACTGGCTCAGCTTCGGTTGATCAAATGAGTAGTGTGAGAAGTCCGGAACAGGATTTACTGTATAAATAAACAGGTATTTTGCTAAGGAAGGGTAAGATAACAGCGGGTGCCTGAAGCTTTCCGGTTTCAGGTTTACTCTGAGGTCTGGAAAGATGAAGCCCCAGGAGATATTTCTATCAACCCTGGGGCTGCCACTCCAAACCCAACAATTTGGATGGTAGTCCCTTCTTCGCATGGAGGCAATATAAACATGCTGACGAAATATGCCCTTGTGGCGGTCATGGTGCTGTGTTTAAAGGTAATTTTTATCCGGTTTATTCGGAGCAATAGTGATTGCAAGCGTATCAAGAAAATTCTTATAGAACTGAGCAATTTGTTGCCAGAATGACGATACAACCTGATCCAGAAGTAATATAGAACGCCCGTCGCAAACTTGGGGAGTATGCAGAACATGGAATGCCTGAGAAGGATAACCACTCCAGTCAACGGCAATGACGCACAACGTAAGGTCTCGGGGCTGAAACCGGGTAATATTATGAAAAATAGCCGGGATATCGCGGTGTAAAGCGTCATTGCCTGGCAGGCGATCGATGAGCTTAATCTTGTTTTAACCTGAGCATTACCTGGCATATACCGTCCAATGCTGGTAAGGATGAGGGATGCGTCCCGACTAAGCGCAGCAGTGGCGTCAAGGATGGCATTCTGGCGGTACTGATGAAATGGAGTCAAATCATCACGGAAAAACTTTTGGCATGATGAGCGAACGGGCATAGAGGTGATCTCCTGAATTGTTAGCACAACCAGTCGACCACAAAACTCTATGCCCGTCTTTTTTACCCGCCTATTACTGAGGATTTCTCCGTACCATTACCGGCATTTGTTATCTTTCATTGCTACATACGTCATCCCCGGTAATGACTCTAACTTATTGATAGTGTTTTATGTTCAGATAATGCCCGATGACTTTGTCATGCAGCTCCACCGA